>QMXC01000001.1 GCA_003661945.1 Candidatus Bathyarchaeota archaeon
CGAAGTAGCAATGCTCCGTGAAGAAGTAAAATCGCTCAAAGAACTCCTAGGCTACCCAGAAATGGAAACAGAAACGAAGGAGTAAAACTCGTTAACTCGCAATCTGAAAGAGAGGATGTTCCCCATCCTTTGGAGCAGCGAGAATCAGAATGCCCTAAATGCGGGGCGGGGCCAAAATAGATTCCTCACTTTTCTAAGGTAGCGAGGTTTGTTGGGCGAGTTGAGCTTTCCTTATTTCTTCTTCCTTCAGTTTTCTGCGTAGAACCTTTCCAACGAGGCTTTTAGGTAGGTCTTTTCGAAACTCTACTTCGCGTATGGCTTTGTATGCGGCTACGCGTTTCTTAACGAACTCTATTAGCTCTTTCTCGGTGGCTCGGGCGCCTTCTTTTAGAACGACGAAGGCTTTGGGAATTTCGCCGGCTACGGGGTCGGGTTTACCTATTACGGCGCATAGCTCTACCGCCGCGTGTTCATAAAGCACTTCTTCGAGCTCCCGCGGATAAACGCTGTAACCCTTATATTTAATCAAGTCCTTTTTCCGGTCAGTGATGTAGAAATACCCGTCCTTATCCATTTTTCCAACATCACCAGTGTAAAGCCAGCCGTCCCTCAGCACGGCAGCCGTTTCTTCAGGCATTTTCCAGTATCCTTTCATAACTTGGGGGCCTTTCACCACGAGTTCGCCTGTTTTCCCCGGTGGAAGTTTGCGTTTACCAGTTTTTAAGTCGACGATTTTTGCTTCGGTGTCTGGCCATGGAAGACCTATCGAGCCTATTTTAACGGTTTTCATGGTTGGGTCGAGAGGGTTGCAGTGGGTTACAGGCGAGCTTTCGGTTAAACCATACCCTTCTACGAGGACACCCCCGGTTTTCTCCATAAACTTTTTCTGCACTTCCACAGGGAGGGGAGCAGCACCTGAAATGCAAAATTTTATCGAAGTTAAATCATACTTATCTATTTCGGGGTAGGAAACTAGCACGGTGTACATGGTGGGTACTCCGCAGAAAATGGTTACACGGTGTTTTTCTATGGTTTTGAGAACTTCTTTTATGTCGAATCTCGGTAGCAGCACCATGGTTGCAGCCATGTACACGGGGCAGTTCATAGAGGTTGTCATGCCATAAATGTGAAAGAGAGGCAAAACCGTTAACACGGTTTCTTGAGCAGGTTTTCCACGAAGCCAGAAAAAGCACATGACGGCGTTAGAAACAAGGTTGTAGTGGGTTAACATGGCGCCTTTAGGCGTTCCAGTGGTGCCGCCGGTATACTGCAACGCAGCTAGGTCTTCACGAGGATTTATGTCCACACGAGGCGGGTTAGGCCCGTATTTCTCTATGAGCTCGTCGAAGAAAAAGACGTCGGGTTCCCGTTTAACTTTGACGCTTGGAATTTTCCCTAAAAGCGTACCGAAGAACCTTTTCGCTCCGGGCATGAAAGTTTTCATTCGCGTGACTATTACGCGTTTAAGCTTGGTTTTACGCCAGACCTTTCTCACCGTGGGGTAGAACAGATCAAGGACAACCGCGGTGCCGGCTTCGGAGTTATTTATCTGGAATTGAACTTCTCTGTCTTTGCATAAGGGGCTTATCGTAGTAACCGTTGCGCCCGCTTTTAACGCTCCGTAATAGGCTATGACAAACTGGGGAATGTTAGGCATAAAAAGCGCCACACAGTCGCCTTTTCTTACACCAGAATCATAAAGGGCCGTGGCGAACCGGTCGGTGAGTTCATCTAATTCCCGGTAGGATATTTTCTTGCCGTAGAAGATTATGGCTATTTGCCGCGGGTAAAGCTTAGCAGTTTTCCTTAAAAGCTCGAACAGCGGAACTTCCGGGTACTGAATAGACTGCGGAACATCTTCAGGCCAGTTTTTCAGCCAAGGCTTTTCTTTTTCCATAGTTTTAGCCTTCATAAGCCTAACCTCGCTAATATTTTAGACTTCTTTGTATTTAAGACTAAGAATAACATGATTGCTGTTTCGTGAACCACGGTCTAATGAAATAAGTGAAAGGTTAAGAAAGAAGGTGGTCAAGATTTAGAAAGGAATTGTTGCCTTGAACCTTATTTTGTTGTGTAGCGACGGTAGTATTCCTGAGCTTTTGCTACAGCCTTTTCGGGATTTTTAAGAATCGTGTACTTTTCACCTGTAAGTTTTTGAGCTTTTCCGAAATATCGTTTTACTCTGGTCACGTCGCCTTTGTAGATGGCTAGTCCACCGGCTATTCTGTAGTATATTTTTGCTCTCAGTTTGTTCCCTTGTTTTTCGAACTCTTCGGCTTTTTTAACAGCCTCATCTATTGAAATTTTTATTCTGGTGGGGTTGAGGAACATAACTTCAGAAAGGGCTTGATATAGTTCACCGTCGTTCCCGCAGATTGTTTGAAGGGGGGAAAGGGATTTTTCCATAGTTTCTTCTGCAACTGTTTCTGTTTTTTTACGTTTGAACAGCTTATCTAACAGTCCCATACGTCTCCCTCAGAGCATCCTTAATTAGAAAGCCATACTACTTAAAAATATATTTATAGGAAAGAAACTGTTACTACTAACATTCAACCATAAAGGTATCGGTATGCCTTATCGTTTCAACTTTGACCTTTCAAAGATTCCTCGAATGCTGTTTACCGAAATTACGCGTGTCGCTTACGATAGGAAAATCCACAAAAAGCTCTCTAAGAAGGCTTTGGAGCTTATAGAGAAGTTTAGAATCCAAGAAGCAACAGGGCTAGAGATTTCGGACGCTGTTATGCTTCTCCAAGACTTTATAGAAATACAGGCTACAAATGTTCTTCAAAGAAGGAAGTTTCTGCAAACACGGAAAAGAGCTGTTTTGCTGCCGCACTGTTCGAGGAAATATATGGATAGCCGCTGTAAAGCAACGTTTGACCCGGAAATCCCATCATACTTCTGCAACCACTGCTCAGAAGACTGCTTAATAAATAAGGCAACAAGGCTTGCCCAGAGCAAGGGATACGACGTGTATATTTTACCCGGCGGCTCGTGCATTCCAAAACTTTTGAAAAGGCATCATTATGAAGGAATCGTGGGCGTGGCTTGTGGAGAGGAGATAAAACTGGGAGGAGATGTGCTACGCCGTCTAGGTTTGGTCGCGCAGGCGGTTCCACTTATAAAGAATGGTTGCGCAAACACTGTTTTTAGCTTGGAAACTTTGGAAAAAATCTTGTAGTTGTTAATGTTTTTGGCACAGCTCAACGAGCACGCCGCTCATGCTTTTAGGATGTATAAACGCGACTTTTACTCCTTCGACCCCTAAACGTGGTTTTTCATCTACGAGTTTAACGCCTTTAGCCTTGAGGATTTCCAGTGTTTCTTCGAGGTTGTCCACTTGGATGGCGATGTGATGTAATCCTTCTCCTCTTTTTTCGAGGAAACGTGCAACGGTGCTTTCAGGGCTCATGGGGGATATCAGTTCAATTTTTGTTTCGCCGAGGCGGAATATTGCGACTTTGACTTTTTGAGGTGGGAAAGGTTCTATGCGCTCGGCTTTCAAGCCTAAAACCGTTTCGTATAATCGAACTGTTTCTTCTAGGTTTTTCACAGCTATGGCTACGTGGTCAAGCCCTGTTATCAAGGTTTATCCCTTCGGTAGGGCTATTGAAGAGGAATAGGCATAAATACTATTCGTTGAGGTAGAGCAGTAAAAGTTATGAGATTTCAGCGTTTTATGATAAGAGAAGAGGAATGTGGAGGGAAATGGTGGAAGGCGAAGTTGAGGATAAAAGGATAACGCTCGAAGAAGCCGTAAAGCTTGTCCCCGACGGAGCGCATCTTTTCTGGGGAGGCTTCGGTTTTCAACGTCCACCCATGGCTTTTGCCCACGAACTAGTGAGACAGGGGAAACGTAACCTAACGATTTACACTTGCGGCTCGGAAATAGACATCGACATACTTGCCGGAGCAAGAGTGGTTTCGAAGTTTGAGCTAGCTTTCTTCGCTATAGAAGGCATAGGTTTGGCGCCGAACATTCAGCGAAGAATCCGCGACGGCTCGGTGCAGATAGAGGATTACACTAACCTGGCTATGGCGTTGCGGTTCCTAGGCGGCGCATTAGGCGTGCCTTTCATGCCCATCAAAAGCATGTTGGGAACAGACCTCGTAACCAGAAGTAAGTTTAAGCCCAACAAAGTTAAGGTCATTGAGTGCCCTTTCACGGGCGAAAAAGTGGCGCTTGTGCCTTCGGTAAACCCGGACTTCAGCATAGTTCATGTTTCCCGCGTTGACAGAGAAGGAAACGCCCAAATAGACGGAATAAAAGGCGAAGACAGCGAAGGAGCTAGAGCGGGTAAAAAAACCATAGTCCTAGCCGAGGAAATAGTAGACACCGAATTCATCCGTTCCAACCCTGACTTAACAGTTATTCCGAACATCTATGTGACGTATGTCGTAGAATGCCCTTGGGGCTCTTACCCAATGATGGTTTACAACTACTACGACTACGACATGGAGCACATACGCATGTATTACCAACAATGCAAGACAGAAGAAGGATGGCAGAAATACTGCGAGGAATACATCACGGGAGTGGAAAACCATATGGAATTCCTGAAGAAGATAGGGTTGGAAAGGCTTTTGAAGCTCAAGGCTCGAAAGCCTCTGGGCTACTAGGGGGAGGGAAAGAATGCAGAATTTGAAGGAACACGCGAAACCTGGTGAATATTCAACTTTGGAGCTAATGGCGGTCTGTGGAGCTAGAGCAATAAAGAACGGTGAAGTGGTGTTCGTCGGCACTGGTTTGCCTATGGTTGCAGCCATGCTTGCTAAGAGGCTTCACGCGCCGAAGGCGAAAATCGTGTATGAAGCGGGATTCATCGATTCCAACGCTATAGACATAGCTTTATCCATCGCTGATTCACGGTTGGAATACCGTTCTTCAGCCGCGATAGGACTCATCGAAACGCTTGGAATACTGCTCCAAGGCGGACGGGTAGACGTAGGCTTCGTTGGAGCTGCCCAAATTGACGAATACGGCAACATAAACACCACGTATATAGGGGATTTTGAAAGCCCGAAAGTGCGTCTGCCGGGAAGCGGCGGGGGAAACGACATTGTTTCGTCGGCAAAAAGAATAGTCATCGTAATGAAGCATGAGAAACGGAAAACCGTGAAAAAGCTTGATTACATGACCAGCCCGGGACATCTGGGCGGTCCCGACGGTAGGAAAAATGCTGGGCTTAAAGGCGGTGGACCGGCGTTGGTGGTTACTAATCTTTGTCAGATGGATTTCGACGAGAAAACGAAGAGAATCCGGTTAAAAACGGTTCATCCGGGAATCTCTGTGGAAACGGTTTTGGAAAACACGGGTTTCAACCTTATTGTTCCAGAGCATGTACCTGAAACGGAGCCGCCGACTTACGAGGAACTTGAGATTCTGCGAAGCGTTGACCCTACGGGAATATACATTCCGAGATCGACGTGAAGAAAACAGGGGAGATTAGGCGGGCTTAGCTTTCGGTTTTGGCTTTGGCTTTGAGCCTTGGCTTCTGACCGGTGACTTCCTTGACGATTTTCCAGAAGTCTTCGTCGGTTATTCCTTTCCGCATTTCTCTCATAAGTTTTCGAATCTGATAGAATATCATCTGCACTTCGCCTTTGTCACGGGTTTCCTGAAAGGCTTTGACTCGGCGCACTATCTCTTCTATCTGTCTCGGAGACGCTTCGATTCCGGCTTGGGCTAGGCGGTTTTCCACGAAGTGTTTTCCAGTTTGTCTTCCCAGATAGAAGGTTGTTTTCCGCCCTACAAGCTTTGGAGGTATGGGCTCGAAGGATAATGGGTGGACGAGCATACCGTGGACGTGTATGCCGGATTCGTGGGAGAAGGCGTTGTCGCCTACGAGCGGCTTGTGAATTGGAATAGGCACGGCGAAGTATTTTTCAGCCATCTGCGCCAAACGATAAAACTTTTTCGTGTTGATTCCAGTTTTGATGTTGTATAGGGCTTCCAGAGCCATGACAACTTCTTCCAGCGGGGCAACTCCGGCTCTTTCACCGAACCCGGCTACACATGTTTGCACATAGGATACTCCTTCTTCAACAGCAGCTAAAGTGTTAGCTGTGGCTAGTCCAAAGTCGTTGTGGCAGTGAACAGCTAGGGTAAAGGTTTGCCCCACGGCTTTCTCTAGGCTTTTCCGAAGGTTGGACACTAGATACTTCATAGATAAAGGTCGAAGGAAACCCACGGTGTCTGCTATGACCAGCCTTTCGGCTCCAGCGTCAATGGCTGCCTTGAAAATTTCCACCATTGAATCTAGCGGGGTTCGGGAGGCATCTTGGAGAACGAAGTCCACGGTTATCCCATGCGCTTTGGCGTACTCGATTGATTCCACGGTTTTCTCCAAGACTTGTTCACGGGTCATTTTAAGTCTATAACGCATATGAAGCTCATTGAAAGCCGTAAAAACAGCGATTTCCTTTATTCCCGCCTCCATGCAAGCGTCTATATCTCGCTGAAGAATACGCGCTGGAGCTGCGAGGGTTGCCTGCTCAAAGTCTTGATTTGCTATCAGCCGGACAGTTCTTTTCTCTTCTTCAGACACCGCTGGAAACCCGACAGTTATGATGTGAACCCCTATTTCGTCGAGAACCTTTGCAAGCTTAATTTTTTCCGTAGCCGTCAAAAAGCAGGTAGGCGTTTGAGTGCCTTCTCTTAAGGTTTCGTCCCATATGAAAACTTTCTTGGGCAGTTTTCTCGGCAGATTTTTCCGAAACCTGTTGTAGTTAGTTATGAGCCCTTTCGATTCAAACCTTCGTAACATGCATACTCAATCCTAAGGCGCACTGATGAACACATCATGCTATAAGTCAAAAGGCAATATAAAAATTTAAGAAATTCATAGAAAAAGAATGTTAGTAGAAGCCTTTTGGCTTTCAGCTTTCCACAGGGAAGACTGGAAACACGGTTTCGCCGTTGGCTTCGTTGATTATCTCTGCCAAGCCGAGATACATGGCGCTTCCTCCGCAGATAATGCCTTCGTATCCGAGAATTGTGCCGAGTTCAGCTAAGCCACTAAGCTCCTTCGCGGTCAGCAGCCAAAAGAGCACAGCTAGGCTTAAGAAGACAAACTGCAGAACTCTGTTGGTTTTTAAAGTGCCGAAGAACATGATGAAAGTGAAAAGCCCCCACATGAAGAAGTAAGCTGCCATCGCTTCGGCGGAAGGCGTTTCGAACCAGCCTAAACTTGGAAACAGTTTAAGTATTACCAGTGAAAGCCAGAACAGCCCGTAAGAGGAGAAAGCCGCTGTGCCGAAAGTATTGCCTTTTCTGAATTCAGCTACGCCAGCGATTATTTGAGCTAGCCCACCGTAGGCGATTCCCATAGCTACTATCATGCTGTCGAACCCGTAGAAGCCGGCGTTATGCAGATTTAATAGAATTGTAGTCATGCCAAAACCTAGGAGGCCCAAAGGCGCCGGATTCGCTAGTTTTTCACTCAAGTTCTACACCTTCATTCGCTATTTGAATTTGAAGACTCCTTTCAAGAAGAAAGGAGATATAAAGGTTTCTGGCGGTGGGTTATTGCCATTTCCATATTTTTCTTCCGTAGAACACTTCGGGCAGTATTAGCAAGCCGGAGAGAGATACGGGGATCACCACAGCCCAGTCTTCAAGCGTTAGAGGAACCGTGTTGAATAAGCCGGTGTAGGGGATTATCACTGTTGCTAACGCGGAGAAGACCACGGATATAAGTAGGAATTTGTTGTTGGTGAAGCCTACTTTGAAGGCGTTCTTGGTTTCGGAGCGGCAGTTCCAAACTATGAAAAGCTCTTGAAACGTTGCTTGCGTGAAAGCTATCGTCCGGGCTTCTCCCAGTGAAGCTCCGAGAATGTAATGATAAATGTAGAATAGGAGCGCCGTGCCGAGAAACTGCGTCACAAAAGTGGCTAGGATGGACGCTAATCTTCCATGCAGTATTCCCTCGTTAGGGTCACGTGGCGGACGTTTCATAACGTCTTCAGCTGGCGGGTCCATGCTCAACGCTACGGCGGGTCCTCCGTCGGTCACCAGGTTCAGCCACAGAATCATTCCAGCGGTTAACGGAAGCTCCAGCCCGAGGAGGGCGAAGGAGCCTATTACAACTAGTTCATCGAAGTTGCAGCGGAGGAGGAAGAAGGAGAACTTTCTTATGTTGTCGTAGATGTTTCTTCCACCCTCAACCGCGTTCACAATAGTGGCGAAGTTGTCGTCCGCCAAAACCATGTCCGCCGCCTCTCGGGTTACGTCGGTGCCTGTTATGCCCATGGCTACGCCTATGTCAGCCTCTTTAAGCGCTGGAGCGTCGTTGACCCCGTCGCCCGTCATAGCCACTATGTGCCCCTTCTTTTTAAGCGCACGGACTATTCGAAGCTTATGTTCCGGGGAAACTCGGGCGTAAACTTTCACGTTTTCCACGATTTTTTCGAATTCCTCATCGTTTAGCTTGTCAAGTTCTGCTCCAGTTAGCGAAAGCTCTTTTTCAGCGTCTTTGAGTATGCCTATTTCTCGGGCGATGGCTACAGCCGTGAGCTTGTGGTCGCCTGTTATCATTACGCTTTTTATTCCGGCGCCTTCACATTTTTCAACAGCTTCCTTCACTTCCTCTCTCGGCGGGTCAATCATTCCAGCCAAACCAATGAAAACAAGTTTGTTTTCAAGGGTTTCCGCCTTGAACTTTGCTTCTGAGTATGGAAGCTCCTTGAAGGCTACGCCTAGAACTCGGAGGGCTTGACTCGCCATCTCCTCGTTTACCTTCAGGATTTTTTCTCTCTCTTTCTTTGTTAACCTTTTTATTTCGCCGTTTTTGATTATGTGAGAGCATCTTTCCAGAACAACTTCGGGTGCTCCTTTAACGTAGGCAAAGGCTTTTCCGTCGCCTACCTTGTGAACGGTTGTCATTCGTTTTCTTTCCGAGGTGAAAGGCACCTCATGAATCCGCGGATACTTCTTTTCAAGCTCTTCCTTCCACAGTCCAGCCTTCCCTGCGGCTACTATAAGAGCGCCTTCGGTAGTGTCGCCTATCACAGTTTCACCGTTGTAGCTGGCGTTGCTGCAAAGCGTGGCGGCTCCTAGCAGAAGGCGGAGGTCATCTTCCTTTTCTACATCAAGTTTTTTGCCGTTCAGCAGGAAATCTCCTTTAGGCGTGTAGCCGGTTCCGGTGACCTCCACAATCTTGTCGTCAACGAAAATTTTGCGAACCGTCATTTCGCCCTTCGTTAATGTTCCAGTTTTGTCAGAGCAGATAATCGTGGTGGCTCCTAAGGTCTCGGCTGAAGCCAGCCTTCGGATTATCGCGTTTCTCTTAGCTAGTTCTCTGGCGCCTAGAGCAAGGGAAACCGTTACAACGGCTGGTAACCCTTCGGGCACAGCCGAAACAGCTAAGGCTACCGAGGTTTCGAAGGCGTCGAGAATATTTTTTAACGCTTCCCCGCTTTCAGCTACGCCTAGAACGAATATTTCGTAAAGTTCGAGGATAAAGATCACAGCGCACACGGCGACTATTATTATTCCAAGAGACTTCGCGAATTTTGCCAACTTCCGCTTGAGAGGGGTTTCCTTTTCCTCAACGGTTTGAACCATTTCGGCGATTTTGCCGAACTCCGTGTTCATGCCAGTAGCCGTGACAACGGCTTTGCCTCTGCCATAAATGATATGAGTCCCCATGAAGACCATGTTCCGCCTATCCGAAACCGGGGTATCCTCGGGCAGAGGCTCCAAGCTTTTCTCTACGGGAGTGGATTCACCCGTTAAAACGGCTTCGTTAGCTTTTAGTTCAACAATCTCCAATAATCTGGCGTCTGCGGCGATGCGGTCGCCGGCTTCTAAAAGTAGAATGTCTCCGGGAACAACTTCTTTTGCGGGTATAACGGTTTCTTTCCCGTCGCGTAGCACACGGGCTTTTGGCGCTGTCAGTTTTTTCATGGCTTCTATGGCTTTTTCCGAACGATACTCTTGGACGAAGCCCACCACAGCGTTTAGAACAACTATAGCCGCTATGGTAGCGGCATCTACTGTTTCACCTATTGCAACGGAAATGGCTGTTGCGACTAGAAGCATTATTACGAAAACGTCTCGAAACTGATTGAAGAAAATCTCCCAAGGCGTAACTCTTTCCCGTTCTTCAAGTTCGTTGTATCCGAACTTCTGCAGCCTTTGGACAGCTTCCCCACGGCTTAAACCTTTAGGCGAACTCCCTATCTTTTTGAGAACCTCTTCCTTTTCTAAGCTGTGCCAAGCAACAGGCATAGACCATCGCCCTCAACTGGAATCCACGTGTTGAACATGGAATCTTATAGAGATAATGAAGATCGCTTTAAAATCCTTTTGGAAACTCGGCGGATAAACGGTTAGCGGAACAATTAACTTTATAAAAGGTTTAGTAATCAACTCTAGAGACAAGAGGGATAACAATGGAAGCCTCTGTATGGTTAATTGCACCGATTTCGGCTTTACTATCAATATTGGTTGGCGCGTATCTCTACTATTACGTTAACAAGCAGAGCAGCGGAACGAAAAGAATGCAAGAGATTTCCACGGCGATAAGAGAGGGAGCGAACGCTTTTCTAAGACGCGAATACACGATTCTGGCGATTTTCGTTCTCGTAGTGGCTACGCTGATAGGGATATTTCTTCCATCACCGGTATGGCTAAGTGAAAACCCCTTGAGAAATCTAAGTCTATCTCTGGCTTATCTTTTCGGAGCCTTCTGTTCAGCCCTAGCTGGATTTTTCGGCATGGACGTTGCAACACGAGCCAACGCGAAAGCAGCAAACGCTGCGAGAGAAGGGTTAAACAGGGCTTTTCCAATCGGGTTTCGAGGCGGGGCGGTCATGGGCTTGTCCGTCGTAGGCTTTTCTCTTCTCGGAATAAGCATAGTCTACGGCATCACAGGAGACCCAGAAATAGTTCTAGGGTTCAGCTTCGGCGCAAGCGCCCTCGCGCTTTTCGCTAAGGCAGGAGGAGGCATATATACGAAAACGGCGGACATAAGCGCCGACCTCGTTGGCAAGGTCGAACTGGGCATACCGGAAGACGACCCTCGGAACCCAGCGGTCATAGCTGACAACGTAGGCGACAACGTAGGCGACGTCGCCGGAATGGGCGCCGACCTAGCGGACTCCTACATCGCAAGCATAGTAGCCGTCATGATACTCGGACAAGCGCTGGGACGCGTGGAAATTCCACTAGTCTTTGCGGGACTCGGCATAATAGCCTCATTAATCGGCGTGGCAACAGTCAGAGTTGGAAAGAAAGGAAACCCGGGAAAAGCACTTAACAGGGGAACCTACATCACGTGTATACTTCTAGCGGTCTTCACGTATTTGGCGTCGATCTATCTAGACATAGACATTAGAATATGGGGCGCCATGCTCGTTGGACTCGCAGCCGGAATAATAATAGGCATAACCTCTGACTATTTCACATCAATAGACCGTGCACCAGCAAAAAAGACGGCGGAAGTCTCTAAGAGCGGCGCAGCCTTAAACATAATAACAGGGTTCTCCTACGGGCTGTACAGCGTTTTTCCACCATTAGTGGGAATAGGAATAGCATCCGCCATAGCGTATTTTCTATGTAACTCTATAGGCGAAGGCTACGCCGTTTTCGGGGTAGGAATGGCAGCCATGGGAATGCTGTCCATCGTAGGAATGATAGTTGCAGGCGACGCCTATGGCCCTATAGTGGACAACGCGAAAGGCATAGCCGAGCAAGCTGGACTGGGAGAAGAAGTGATAGCGGTAACAGACAAGCTTGACGCTGCAGGCAACACGGCGAAAGCCATAACCAAAGGCTTCGCAATAGGCGCCGCCGGATTAACAGTGCTAGCACTACTCGCAGCGTACCGGGAAATAGCTCAAAAAGTCCTAGGCAAAACCATAGGCTTCAATCTCATGGACCCGCTTGTGTTGTTAGGCGCTTTTATAGGCATAGCTATACCCCCAGTGTTTTCAGCCATGGTAATGCTAGGGGTTGGCAAAAACGCTAACCGCATGATCGAAGAAATCCGTAGACAATTCAGAGAAATTCCGGGCTTAAAAGAAGGAAAGGAAGGGGTGAAACCCGACTATGCACGGTGCGTTGACATAGCAACTATTGGAGCCTTAAAGGAGCTTCTGCCAGCGAGCACCCTCGCAATAGTTGTAACCTTGTTAGTCGGCTTCATCGGAGGCATAGAAGCCTTAGGCGGATACCTAGCAGGCAGCATCTTCTCCGGACTGCTATTCGCGTTGCTGATGGCTAACGCTGGAGGACTTTGGGACAACGCGAAAAAATACATCGAAGCTGGAGCTTTAGGCGGCGAAGGCTCCGAAGCGCATAAGGCAGCGGTCATAGGCGACACGGTTGGCGACCCCTTCAAAGACACGGCTGGACCTTCACTGAACACGTTAATCACCGTGATGTCGCTGGTAGCGTCGCTGTTCGCTGTCCTAATAGCACAGTACAACCTTCTAAGCTTGCTAGGACTCTAATCTCCTCTTCCACCCGTTTTAGGGTTTTTCCAGCTTTCTTTTGAGAATTTGGCTCACAGTCTCGGCTTTGGCTTTGCCTCTCACTTGACGCATTATCATGCCCATTAGCGGCGCAAAGGCTCTAGAACCCCGTTGTTTAATGAGTTCAGCGTTTTCCGATACGACTGTGTCGATTATTTTTTCAAGCTCCTCTTGTGTGAGCATTTTTAGCCCGAGCTTTTCTATTGCCTCCTTCACCGTGGCGTCCTTGTTCTTGGAAAGCCACGTAGCCACTTCTTCCAAGGCTTCCTTTGCCAGTTCGCCGTTTCCAACCATACAGAAAATTTCGATTAGTTTATCGTTGGAGAGGTTTTCCGTTGGGACCCCTTCACGCTTTAGAGCTTTCAGCGTTTCGGTTAGGAAAGCCGCTATCATCGTCGGCGAAGCCTTTGTTTTTTCTGCTATTTCTTCGAATAGTTCAAAGTATTCCGAATCTAGGACTTGCCTCGCAAGTTTCTCGTTTAGGCGGTATTCCTTCATTAGGCGGCGGAGTTTTTGTTCAGGAAGTTCAGGTAAACGTTTGAGGAGAGCCTCGACGTATTCGCGGGTTATCTTTATCGGAGGGATATCCGTTTCCGGATACATGCGTGCGGCGCCGGGTCTCGGACGCATGTAACGTGTAGTGCCGTCAGGTCTGGCTGCCCGAGTTTCTTCCGGAACACCTTTCAAGGCTTGGCGGGCGCGTTCCACGACGGCTTTTAAGGCGTCTTCACCGTTTTCCATGGTGTCCGCCACGAAGACCACGGCGTCTTCTTCTTCGGCTTTCACGGCTTTCCGCAAGTTTTCCACTTCTTCGGAGGTTATTCCATAAGCTGGAAGCTCGTCTGTGTGGAAGATTCCGCCTACACGTCCCCAGAAACGAGCGTGGTCAGCCATTTCTGTTCCTAGGCGTAGATTAGGCGCGAGTTCCCGTTTCAGCAGCCCAGCGAACTTTGGTAAACGAACCGCTAATACACGCATGTTTCGGCTTAATGCTCGGCTTATAACCTTGCATCGAGTTTGCTGAAAAACAGCGGTTACATCAACAAATTCTTCGCTGAGCCCTTTCTCGTCCAGTCCACGTTTTTTGAGCTCCTTTTGGATTTCTAGTAGGCGCAGTTGGCGTTGAACCTCATATTCCACTACCAGCGGGAGAAGCTCGAGCTCTTGAACACCTTTTATTTCTATGAGTGCGCCTTCACTTATTGATATGTTGAGGTCTTGCCTTATGGTGCCTATCCCCCTTCTCACTTTACGCGTTGCTCGAAGGATTCTTCCGATGGCTAAAGCCACCTGCTTAGCTTCTTTCGGCGAGTAGATTACTGGGGCAGTAGCGATTTCTATAAGCGGGATTCCAAGCCTGTCAATTCGGTAACGCACGGTTTTGTCTTCCTGCCCGGTTTTTCTCGCAGCGTCTTCTTCGAGGCTCACGTGTTCTATGGGAATCTTTTTCCCGTTGACTGTTATTTCCCCGCCTAGGGCGATTAGACATGTTCTTTGGAAGCCCGTGGTGTTGGAGCCGTCTATAACCGTTTTACGCATTACGTGAATCTCGTCGACGGGCGTGGCGTTTATCATCAATGCCACGGTAAGCGTGGTTTCCACAGCTTCCATGTTCAGCGGATGCGGCGGCTCCTCATCCATTTCCACGAGGCAAGCCGTGTTAGTGTCCGCTTCATACAAGATTTTGACGCCTTTCTGGAATTCGAAAAAGGCTGCAGGGTCAATTTGTCCCAGCTCGCTCTGCGTGGGACGTAGCCTTCTGAGAAAGGTTATTTCAGGTTCTTCTTTGAAGAGCGCTGGCTCGCAGTTGCAGAAGAGCTTTGTTGAAGTATCGAGTTGCTGGTGGATTTCAAGCCCAACCTTTAAGCCGAGCCTAGAATAGTCCACAGGCATTTTATTCACCTATTTTCTCCGGAAGCGTTCGAGGCGAAAACTCGTCGGCGAAGTTTGTTGTCAACAAGGACTTTGCTTCTTCCACTTCGCCGGTTTGCCCAAGCACCCACATGAGCTTGACCAAAGCTGTTTCCGGAAGCATATCTTCGAGCGGAATAACGCCTAGGGCGAGGAGGTCTCTGCCTTGATTGTAAACGTTCATGTTTACCCTGCCCCATATGCACTGCGAAGTCATAGCAACGATTACACCTTCCCTTACGGCGCGTTTCAAAGCTTCAAAACAGTAGTTGCCCACGTGTCCCAAGCCTGTTCCTTCCAAAACTATGCCCTTAAACCCGGAATCCACATACCAGTCCAAAACAGCAGGGTTCATCCCGGGATAAAACTTCACAAGGGCGACTTTTTCCTCAAATTTCGGCTTCAAAACAAGCTCCCTTTTAGGGTCGCGTTCTTTGAACTCCCTTGTCAGCATGGTTATTGCACCGGTTTCAAGGTCGAGCTTCGCCAACGGTTTAGCGTTAACCGATTTGAAAGTGTCGCGTCTGCTGGTGTGACACTTTCGAACCTTCGTTCCCTTGTGTAATAGTATGGTTTTATCCGAAAAGTCCGCGTGCATCGCAACTGCCACTTGGGCGAACGGGGCATACGCAGCGGCTTTCACAGCGCCTATAAGGTTTGTTGCAGCGTCGGAGCTTGGGCGGTCAGCGGAACGCTGCGAGCCTACAAGAACTACGGGAACAGGCAGGTTTTGAAGCGCGAAGCTTAGGGCTGCAGCTGTGTAGCCCATGGTGTCGGTTCCATGAGCGATTACGACTCCTTCAACGCCTTCCCGTATGTGCGAGGCTGTTTCTTCAGCTATCTGCCTCCAGTGTTTCGGAGTTATGTTTTCGCTGAAAAGGCTGAACAGGATTTTAGCTTCTATCTGGGCTATTTCTGCAAGTTCGGGAACGACGCTGTAGAGGTCGTTTGCGGTTAACGCTGGTCGAACAGCTCCTGTTCGGTAGTCCACTCGGCTGGCGATGGTGCCGCCTGTGCTTATCACCACGACTTTCGGCAAGTCGCCACGTTTTTCCGGCGGCGGAGGGGGAGAAAAAGCCGGTTTTGCTCCTTCACCTATCTTTTCGATTCTTGTGGAAGGGGTTATGCGTATTCCAACGTTGTAGCCGTTCTTTAGTTTCAAAACGACGTGTTTGTCGTCGCCGTATTCGGAACGGGGAATAAGGATTCCTTCAAACCTCGTTCCGTCTTTTGTTATGCGGATTAGGTCTCCGATTTCGGCGTTTATTCTTTTTAACGCCTCTAACGCTTCGCCCTTATAGCCGGGTAGCCCGGTTTTTTCATTCAACTTTTGCATCTCCAAGTTAGCCTAATCGCGGTAAATGTTAAAGCGTAAGGCTTATTAGAAGTTTCTAAACGTTTGCCCGGAATCAAAGCTTTTTCGACATGTAGGGTCCGTCGTAGTTGTATCCAAATTTTTTGTAATATTCCTTCGTTCCCAACGCGCTTATTACGAGAATTTTCCGACGCGAGTATTCCTCGCGGGTTATGCGTTCTGCTTCCGCGAGGAGAATTCCACCGTAGCCTCGATGTTGCCATGCCCCGGCTAGATGTTGACCTACGGGGACGAGTTCACCGTACACGTGGAGTTCTCTTACTATGGTGCATGGAAACTTGCTTATCTCGGGTCTATGCGCCTTTTCAGAGGGGACACGGAGCCGGAGATATCCGATTAGCACGTCGTTTTCCACATCCTCGGCGGAGATGAAGATTTCTTCGCCTTCTGAAGCTTCTTCTCTGCGAATGAGAATCTGGATTTTGTCAGGGTCTGGTTCTACGCCGTCCTTTAGCATGCGGTGACCAACTTCTCGGCAACGTATGCACCGGCATCTTACGCCTTCCACTTCGAGTCTTTTTTGAACCAGCTGCCGTAGATTGCTACGGTTCACGCCGGCTACTATTAAGTTGGCGGGTATGTCGCGTTGAACCCGCATTATACGAATCCATGGCGGAACCATTTTTTTGATTTCCACTATTAGGCGAGCAGCTTCCTCATTTGAGTAAGGCACATATTCGCCTTTCCTCCACCATTCATAGGCACGGGTTCCCTTCAAAACGAGACACGGATAAATTTTTATCATGTCCGGCTTGAAGCATGATTCGCTGAAAACCCTTCGAAAAGCTTCTAGGTCTTTTTCGTAGGTTGAACCGGGTAGCCCCGGCATTAGGTGGTAGACGATTTTCATTCCGCTGTCCTTAAGTATCCTCGTAGCCTCCACCACGTCTTCGACAGTGTGCGTTCTACCCACGAGACGGTAAATCTCGTTGTCCGGGTTTTGAACACCCAGCTCAACCCGCGTAACGCCCATGGAAAGCATGTGGTCAACATGGTCCTCCTTCGCCCAATCCGGACGAGTCTCAACGGTTATTCCAACATTTCGAACATGGCTTGTCTCCGCGGCTTTTTTCGCTTCTTCCAGCGAAGCAGTTTTTTCGCCAGTGATAGCCTCCAAACATTTACGGATAAACCATTCTTGATATTCCACGGGTGTCGCTGGAAAGGTTCCGCCCATTACTATTAGCTCTATCTTGTCCACAGCATGCCCTATAGCTTTGAGTTGGCGTATGCGTCTCTGCACCTGCAAGTAAGGGTCGAAGCTTGCTTGAAGCCCCCGCATGGCTGCTGGCTCGAATCCTGTGTAGCTTTGAGGGACGCCATAGGGCGGACCGCCGGGACAATAGGCGCAGGGCTCCTTCTGTGGACATGGGTAAGGTTTTGTCATTACGGCTATAACGGTGATTCCGGACAAGGTGCGAACCTTTTTGCGGCGCAGTACGGGGAGAAGTCTGGACCGTTCTTCCTCTTTCAGAAACTGGATGATTTCCGAATTCGACGGAATCTTTTCAAGTTTATACTTAGCAGATACTCGAAGCTTTAAGGAACCAAGGGTTTTAGGGCTAGGTGAAGGCGAACGAATCAGGCCTTCAATTATTTCTCTGCATGCTTTTTCCATACGGCTTGAAACAGACGGACGCATTTTCACGGAAAACTATGTGCAGGAGAGACAAATAAACAATAAGGGAGATAACATGTTCGCGCCTAGTTACCACAAATATTTCTTTCTGAGACTGCGCATCTGCTCCTCTAAACGCTCGGTTTTTCGCATGTAAGTGACCCATAGCACTATGAGGGTTGGCCCAACAATCGCGGTTACTATTGTTGCTATGACCATGTAGAGGACTTCGCCGCTCACGAGGGCAACCGGGACGAGGGTGCACAACACGGCGAAGAGCAGAGCTAACCCTATGGTTAGAAGTGTATAATACTCTATCATAGCGCGGTAATGTTTACGGTTCAGCTCCAAAAGCTCTATCTGGAACTCCTTCTCCTCTCTCAGGAACGACACGACACCACGACCTCCATTTCAAAATAAATACATAGAGAAAGGTAATAACTTATCTGGAACTTTCTTCTATTTGAAAAGCTTTAAGAGGCTTCGTAGACTGTTCGCCCCGCAACAATGGTCATTTCAACATTTACGGTGCGAATTTCATCCAGCGGAATACGTGTCAAATCTTTGTCTAAAACGGTTAGGTCTGCCCATTTTCCCTCTTCGATTGTTCCGCTGACCTCTTCTTCGAAGCTTGCGTAAGCCGCGTTCACCGTGTAAAGCCGTAATGCTTCCTCAACCGTTAGGCTTTCTTCCGGAAACTTTTTGCGTGCTACCGCTGCCCATATGCCGAGCAGAGGGTTTATAGGCTCAACAGGACAGTCCGAACCGCCAGCGACCACCAAACCGTTGCGGAGAAAAGTCTTGAACGCGTAAGCCCATCGAGCCCGTTTCCTGCCTAAACGGTCGGTTATCCAGAAGTCTGAAACTGCAAAGTGCGGCTGAACCGAAAGGATTACATCTAAACGTTTCAGCCGTTTGACTAGGCGGTTGTTAACAAGCGAAGCGTGTTCGACGCGGTGTCTATGCCCGTTTCTCGGAGCCTTTCTCAAAGCGTTTTCGAACGCCTTCAAAACCGTGTTTAACGCCCGGTCGCCTATAGCGTGAACAGCCACTTGAAAACCAGCCTCATGCGCCCTAAAAACAAGGTTGTTCAGCTTTCTCTGACCATACAGAAGGATGCCACGGGTTTTAGGCTCGTCAGCGTAGGGCTCTTCAAGCGCTGCCGTGCGACCGCCAAGCGAGCCGTCTGCAAGAATCTTAATGAAGCCTATTTTAACCATTTCGTTGCCGAAGCCCGTTGTTAAGCCCGAATCGGCTAGACAGTCTAAATATTCCACTGGAACGCCGAAATACACGCGTAAAGGCAAACGGTTTTCACGGTAAAGCTCGAAAACAGCTCGAATCTCCTTCGGCGAACTCACAATCCAGTGCACACGGGTTAAACCGTTTTCAACAGCTTTCCGACAAGCCAGATAGCATACTTCCTTCATTTCTTTAAGACCCGGCTTCGGAATTGCTTGCCGAACAAGGTCTATAGCGTTTTCCCGAAGAACTCCTGTAGGCTCACCAGTCTCAGCGTCCTTATCAATTTCTCCGGCTCTAGACGAAGCCAAAGCCTTAGTTACACCGGCAAGCTCCAAGGCTTTACTGTTCGCAACAGCTATGTGTCCACATACGCGTAGCAGAAGAACCGGCTTGTCAGCCACAGCGGAATCTAGGTCCCACCGGGTAGGATAACGCTTTTCAGCGAACTTTTCCTGGTCCCACCTTCCACCCAGAATCCATTCTCCAAACCGCTTTTTATCCGCGAAGGCTTTCAACAGTTTTTTCAGTTCTTCTATGGAGGTTACGTTTCTTAGGTCGAGGTCGGCTGAGGACCTTCCGAGAGCTAGCATGTGCGCGTGGCAGTCGGTTAAGCCTGGAACAACAGTTTTGCCTTCTAAATCTATTACACGGGTTCCAGCGCCTACGTATCGGCGTATTTTTCCGTTTTCACCAACAGCTAATATTTTGTCGTCTCGAACGGCTACGGCTTCTGCTCTCGGCATGGAAGGATTTAAGGTTAAAACGTTACCGTTTAACAGAACAAGCGAAGCTTTTCCCATAGGAGAGCCTATTGTTTGAAGGGAGAAATAAGGCTTAGGTTCGAATCCAGTTTTGCCCGGGTTTCCGTTGGAGGATTATCCGTTTTTCGTAGTTTCGTCTAGTCCGTATTCTAGGCGGACGGCTTTTCTTGGGATGGGGCTCTATCTTAGGCGTTTGGGATCTCACTTTCCCGGCTTTTGCCAGCGAACCGTGTGTAGGCATGTGTTTTCACCGAAAACCTTACAATATTGCGAACTCTTTTAAACGTTTCTCCATAAATATTTAAGTTCAACACCTCAAAAATAAGAGAACGTGCCACAAAATGGTTAAATGCCAGAAATGTAACAAAGAAGTGCTTCTCCCGTTCAAATGTCCCTACTGTGGAGGCTACTTCTGCAGTGAACACCGCCTACCGGAAAACCATGATTGTCCCGAAGCTTGGCGAGCCCGCGCCCCAACCCCGCCCTTAGCGCCAGTAGTCGCGAAACAGAAAAGCCCGTACGAGTATGAAGTAACCTTTACGCCCGAGCCGTATCGGAAAACCCGTTCGCGGAAAATATGGTTCAGCACAAAGGAACTTCAACATTTAACGATAAGCGCTTTGCTCGTTGTAGCAATAGGATTCTCGTTTATGGGAGCCATAGGTATCCGGGGAGTATATCTAGCCGCGCTTGTAAGCATTTTCACCCTCTCGTTTTTGGCGCACGAGATGGCGCACAAGTTCGCAGCGCAAAGCTACGGGTTATGGGCGGAATTTCGAATAATCCTAATAGGCGCACTTTTAACGCTGATTTCCGTTTTCCTACCCGCACCGTTCAAAATAATTTCCCCAGGCGCGGTTATGATTGCAGGCTTTGTCGAAAAGGACGTTTACGGCAAAATAGCCGTTGCGGGTCCAAGCACAAACATTATCTTTTCCGCGGTTCTACTCGGCATGGCACATCTACCTTTGGGAAACGCTTTTCGCTTGGTGTTAGCTGTTAGCGCCTTTATAAACGCGTGGATGGGCTTGTTCAACCTCATTCCACTAGGGCTCCTAGACGGGGCTAAAGTGTTTTTCTGGAACAAGAAAGTGTGGCTTTTAACCTTCATCGCTTCAGCAGTTTTAATGGGTTATTCGCTTTCCTTCTTTTAAGCCGAACTAGAACTAGATTAATTCAATGCTTACATGAACTTCCTCGGGAACCCGTATTCGCATTATCCTCCGCATTACCCGTTCTTCAGCGTCTATGTCGATGAGCCGTTTATGAATGCGGAGCTCCCATCTGTCCCAAGTAGCTGTTCCTTCGCCGCAAGGAGTTTTCAAAACCGGAACACGGAGCCGCTTCGTCGGCAAAGGAATGGGACCGACCATTTTCACACCCGTCTTCTGGGCGATGGCTTTAAGCTCTTCGCAGATTTCCTCGAGCTTTTTATAGTCTGTGCTGGTTAAACGTATCCGCGCTTTCCTAACCATCGCCCTTCACCATCATACGAAACCCTTGCTCCCTATCTAAAGGGTTTAAGTATTTCTACTACACAACTAGGCATAATAAAAAGTTATCGAAGCCCTTCAGGAAGGAAAAGGAGAAAAGCAAACTTGAAAAGGAAAATCAAAGCGCTTCTCATAGATTTAGACGGCACACTTGTAGATTCAAGAGAAGCCTACATGGAAGCCTTTAAGGCTGCGATGAAAGCGATAGGAAAAACAACGTTTAACCACGAAGCAGTTTTCGAAGTTCCAAAACGCCTAGAACAAGGGCTTCCAATAGAAGATTTGATAGGCAACAAAGCTTTAACTGAAAAGTTCCTTGAAAAATACCTTTCTACATACTACGAGGCCACACTACACAAGGCAAAGCCCTTCCCAAACGTTTCTCAAACACTAGAAAAACTATCAGAAAAGCTTTCATTAGCCTTGATTACCATGCGATTCATTCCAAAAGAAAAACTGGAAAAAGAGCTGAAGAAACTTGGCTTTCACAAATATTTCTGCGCCACGCTCACAGCCCTAGACGTAAAGACGCCTAAACCATCACCGGAGGCTATACTTAAATGTCTAAAAAGCTTGAATGTACACGTCAGTGAATGCGCTGTGGTGGGAGATTCCATCGTAGACATACGGTCTGGAAAGCTTGCAGGAGCTAAGACAGTAGCTGTCTTGTCGGGGCTTTTCCGAGAAGAAGAACTGAGAAAGGAGAAACCCGACGTGATAATTCGGAATTTTAATGAGATTTTAACCGTTCCTTTGTTGAGAGACGTGTTTTGAGCTATGTCTCTTTAGGGAATATGCCGAATTTTTATTTAAAAAAGTTATAGAACCGTTCATAAATAAAGCTTAATTAACGCGTCTACATCATACTCTAATGGAGAAGGCTTCACTAATGAACTTCATAGAGCTCCTGTTATATGAATCGTTGAAGAATCATAATTCAATGCTTGACTTGTACGGCTCGGACAGACGCGTCCTCCAAATAGCCTCGCAAGACTTGATGAACTTTCTCAAAGTTCATTGGAATCTCGTGGGTAAAGAAGCAAACGAATGCGAACTTGCTGAAAAACTCCAGAAGTTCTTCGATGAAAATCCAGATGAACTTGAAGAGTTTCTGCATATGTGGACGGGTATATGGCTCAAAAAATGGAAGGAACGGGTTAGACTTTTGATAGGAAAGCAGAATTCGGACCGGTGGAGGAAAACCACGAAGCTTCTGAACGATGCTGAACCAATGTGGCGAAAGCTACCTAACAAGCGGGAGCTCCGAGAAGTTGTCACCGCTACATTAATCAAAAACGGGGAAATCTGCGGCACTTCCATCATAGCCGAAAACGTGTTGAAGCTCGAGCTGGGCAACGTCAAAAAGAAAAGCCGTGCTAGTGAAAGAGAAATCTTACTGAATGCCTTAAACAGAACATTAAAGAAGGCTAGAGAGCTCGCGAGAAGTAAAGGACCATTGATCTTCGTAAAGGTGGATGAAACATACTTTAACCTTTCAAACTCTTCTAGTTCTAGCTGAACTGGTCATCGAAGTCTCCTTCTGTTTACGTCTTTGGTTTTCCACGAGTAATTTTTGATTCTCGGGCTTTCACCATATCCGCAAGCGGCGCATCTTTTCTTCGAAACATGGTAGGCGCGTCTTCCACAACGTCTACATTTTATGTGAAGCGTTTTTCGGGAACGTTTGCCCATCGATGGTGTGCCTTTTCCCAATCGTTATCACCTTGGCGGAGGCGAAATCAACATCACGTTGTCGCCTCTAACAATTATTGTTCCAAGTTTTTTCACGTTTTCCACATTGCTCGTATCTTCCGTATCTTCCAAAACAAGGTTGAGGTGCTGGTCAAACCCTTTCAGTTTCCCTCGAAGACTTCTGCCGCCTTTAAGCTTCACAATCACCGTTTTCCCAAGGCTTTCCTCAAGTATTTGAGTAGTCATTTCACTCATACGGTTTCACTATCCTCGAAGCGCTTCTCTTCCTTAATACTTATGGAGAAGAATTTAAATCTATCTAACATGGAATATGAAGTTTATGACTAGAAAATCGTTAAGAAGACATTTTTTGAAGGATAAAGAAGTGAAAAAGCTGGTTCAAGAGTTCTCGAGACGATTCAACCTACAGCTGACGGAGATTTTGGAAAAAGATAGCATCGAAGTTGAAGTTGCCGAGGTCGGGGCGGATGTAAGGGTTTTCCTTATTTCTGGTAGGCCGTTGCTTGTTAGCCTTGAGGAAAGGCTTGTTCCTTCTTTGGTTTTTGAAGAGCTGTTTCGTTTCCTCCCCCGGGTCGTTGTAGATTCAGGCGCGGTTCCGTACGTGTGCAACGGCGCCGACGTTATGGCTCCCGGAATAGTTCGCGTTGAAGGAAACTTCCACAAAGGCGACATAGTTGTGGTGGTCGACGAACGCCACGCGAAACCGCTTGTTATAGGAGAAGCCTTACACAGCTCGGAAGAACTAAGAAAAATGAAAACGGGAAAAGCCGTGAAAAATGTTCATTACGTCGGCGACAAGCTGTGGAAGTTTATCAAGGAGATTTCGTGAGATGGAGTCGAAATATGGATTTTCGGTTCACAAATGATTTTAAATATCAAGTTTTAATCTAGAGCTGCCTTTCGGAAGAAAGGCGTTAAGGAAACGTTTAAACTTAAAAGAAGCTAAAATAGAATATGCGAGGAATAACGTTTGTCAAGCTTTAGTAAAGCTTTGGGAAAAATTTTCGGAAAGCACAAGAAAGACAAGGAAGAGAAAGAAAAGGAGACGGAAACCATTGAAGTTGTGGCGCATCATCCAGACGTAGAATCAGGCAAGGTGTATTTGAAGGCTTTACCGCTGCGAGAGCTCGCTGACCTTGACAAGATTAAGGACGAGGTGAAAGCGGGAAACATTGTTATTATCCGTGTTAATTCCCTTGCCAGGAAAAGCATTGAAGATGTTAAAAGGGCGGTTAATGAGCTCTGCGAGTTCGCTGATTCCATAGGCGGGGACATTGCAAGGCTAGGTGAAGAACGAGTTGTTTTGACTCCTCCTTCGGTGCGTATTTGGCGTCAGAAGCCTCCGATGCCTACGGAGCAAGCGTCTACTGCAGCCTAATCGTTTCCAGAATATTTGGGGCTACGGTTTGGAACTTATATTTCTTGCTCATAAAGTTGGCTATGTTTAAGCATTTGGCTCTTTCTCCGTGACAAGTGATTATTCTTTCAGGTCTAGGGGATATTCGTGTCAGGTAGTTTATGATTTGCTTTCGGTCGGAATGTCCGGAGAAGCCTTCTATGGATTCGACGCGGAGTTTAACTTTGACTATTTCTATTTTTCCTTCGCTGTTTATCGTTGATACTTCTTCTAGTCCCCTCTGGATTCTTCTGCCTAGTGTTCCTTCGATTTGGTAGCTTACGAAGATTAGGGTGTTCTTTTTATCGGAGGCGAGCCTTTTGAAGTATTCGATTACGGGTCCGCCTTCGAGCATTCCCGAAGTGGCGAGGATTATGCAGGGTTCGCCTTCAACGATTTCTTCTCTCACGCTTGGATGTTCAACTATGGTGAAGTATTCGGATTGGAAGGGGTTTACGCCTCCGTGAAGTATGCTTCGTCTGACTTCGCGGGCTAGGTATTCGGGATAAGCCGTGTGAATAGCCGTTGCTTCCGAAATCATACCTTCGATGTAGACCGGAGCCTCCTTCATCATTCCCCGACGCATATTTCCGTCTATTATGAGCATTATTTCTTGAGCCCTTCCTACCGCTGGAACCGGAATGAGAACCTTTCCACCATTTTCTAGTGTTTCGTTTATTACGCGGGTGAGGGTTTCCTCGGCTTCTATTCTGGAGGGCATAACGTCGCCGGGACCGCCATACGTGGTTTCCGTTATAACCGTTTCCGCCCTCGGAAACTCCGTTGTAGCTGCTTCGAGAAGCGTTGTTTTCGCGTATTTGTAGTCTCCTGTATAGACGATGTTGTGTAGTCCTTCGCCTATGTGAAGGTGGATTATGGATGACCCTAGAATGTGGCCAGCGTTATGAAGCGTTAAACGGATATCCGGAGCAATATCAGTTACCATTCCGTATCGCAGCGGAATCGTGTGCAAAACGCATTCCCTAACGTCTTTCTGGTCGTAAGGCGCAATTGCACCTTGTTTGCTTACCACATCTAGATAATCCAACTGCAAGAGCGTCATGAGGTTTGACGTGGGAGCTGAACAGTAAACGGGTCCGTCGTATCCGTACTTGTAAAGGTATGGAACAAGCCCGCAGTGGTCCAGATGCGAATGGCTTATTATCACGGCATCTAAAGACTCGATGTCAAATTCTGGAACGTCTAGCCTTGGAAACATATCAATAGGGTTGACGGCGCCCGGATTTATGCCACAGTCAAGCAACACCTTGCTTTCTCTCGTTTGAACTAGAAATGCGGAGCGCCCCACCTCGAGGGCTCCACCTAACGCGGTGATTCGTACGTCTCCGACTTCCATCATTAGAGGCCGGAATATTCTTTCGCCTATGGTTCTTAGGATTCTTTCCCTTTCTTTGCTTTCCGAGTGCATGAAATGTCTCATGTGCCTAATGATTTTGGACGGTATCGGTGGGGTTCGAAGCACCCGGGGTCTCCAGCGTGTGCGTTTTATGATTTCCTGCAGAACGGAGCCGTTTTTTCCTATTACAAGCCCGGGTTTTTTGGCTTCTATTATGACTTCGCCGAGGCTGGGGTCGAAGGTTATGCTGGAAATTTCGGCTTCTTCTGATATTGTTTCACGGATTATTTTTTCCGTTTCTTTTTCTGGAAGTCTGACCGAGGGGTCTGAGCGGACTACTATGCGTTTCCTTATGAGGTTGACTATGTCGGCGATTATGTTACTTTGCTCTATGAGGATTTCCGGTTTTTTCGTGTATAACGCAAGTCGAGGTCCTTCATATTCAACTCTAGTAACTTGCGCCTCTCGAGGCATGTGATCTAACACGTATTGGCTTATGTCCACCTTGGTTCTGTCACTGGAGGAGTTCAAAATTTTACTTCCCCTTGTTTCTAGCCGCCGCTTTCAAGTA
>QMXC01000002.1 GCA_003661945.1 Candidatus Bathyarchaeota archaeon
ACAAGCAGAAAACCTATGATGAATGGAGATAGCCCCATGGCCTTAGCCAGAAAAATCGAATGCTCCACAGCCTTGTCACTCGAATACGTCAAAAGAGCTATTCCGCCAGCAAAGGCTGCTAACGCAAGAGCTATGTCTAAAACCACTGCAAAACACCTTTTCAAATATAATCGGACAAATAGCTAATAAACCCTACCGTGTAAACACTTTAAAAGGGAAAACTCAAAGCAAGCAGCCAAACGGACAAAAGAATCTTTGAATAAAACTTATTCCTTCTTCGAATCTGATAAATTAACCGATCTATTTTTTGTATGTTCCGTGAACCTTCATTCTTCGAGAGATAAGGCTTTTTCCCATACTTTGTTAAAATAACTTTCAAACGCTTTTACCATGTATTCGATATCGCTCCAAAGTAATATTTTATCATGCTCTACATATGTGCAAAGTATAATTTCTTTCTTGTCCATTATCGCTAACAACATTGGACTAACAATATCGAAATACTTGATATCAGTTATTTTGCGTAGAAGTTTTTTAGTAGCGGTCGGTACTTTATCTTTAACGGGGATTATACCCTTCACGGATATCTTGTCTTTCTTGATTTTTTTATACAATGCATTACAAATTCCAATTTTGTTAGCTAGGAGCATTCCCTCATAATCCGAAAGAAAAAGTATTTCTTTTTTGGCTTTTTTAACCTTATCCATAAGCATTGACCTGTAAAGCTCCATCCTGTTCCATGTTATAATTTCGACTCTCTTTTGCGGGGCTCCTTTTTCAAAATTTTTCATCCAGACGCTGGCATCTATTGAGTTAAACCAATGATCTTCAAAAAGAAGACGTAGCCTCTTAACGTATTCACGGTTATCTGTCCATAGATCAGGGTGGAACCCTCTTCCCGAACGTTCGGGAACAGCAATTATTGCCTCTTTGTCATCTACGATGAATAGAGAAAGCACGATTTTTTCGGTTACTTTAACTTCTATATTCTTGCTTAAGTTCCGACACTCTTTCTTCAAAAAGTCATAAACAAGATCTCTGAATTTCCCAAGGTATAAAATGATTTTAAATTTGATGTCACTTTGTAGAATCTTTCTGATTTCTTTCATTAAATCCGATCGTATAAGATAAAAGAGCTCTTCCTCGGGGATTATTGCTAGAATTTCCTTTTCCCCCTTCTTCAACATTTCGAATATCCTTTGAAACGTGGTTCTTACATTGTATATTAAAACAAACTCTGACACACTTTCGTTTTCTTGAATTGGAAAATTACTCGCCGCCAAATTATTCAGTGATAAGACCAATTTTTCCCTTTTCCCAGAAAGTTCCTCTATTTTTTTATTTAATTTCCTCTTTTGCAAGTCTATAAGGAAGGACAAAGCTTTCTCCGGCGATATAGCCTTAAACTTAGATGGTCGCCCCAAAATTTTCTCGATTAAACCTAGTTTTTCAAGCTCTGCGAGTATTCTATAGACTTCTTCTCTTCGGATGTTAGAAACTTGAGAAATTTCTCTTGCGGACGCCTTTCCAATGGAGACTAAAGTAATGTATATCAAAGCTTGATTTTTTGTCAGCCCGAACTTTGTAAGCTCCTTCGAAATTTCACTAAAATAATAATCTTGCATGAATGCACTCTCCACGGATTACGTTGTAACTGTAATGTTACATCAACACAAATATTAAATTATCCATCGAAACTAAATACTGATTCTGAACTTTTGTTAAAGGAGTGCCAGAAAATGAAACAAGAATTACAAAAAAGAAACATCGTAAGAAATCTATTTAAGAAAATTCTCCGGAACTTCATTGATATATTTATTCTTTTCAGTCTCGCAAAAACCGACTTTCTAAGCGGATATGACATACTTACTAAAATAAATGACCGATACATGCTCCTACTAAGCCCAGGAACTGTCTACAGCATATTATATAGACTTGAAAGAGAAGGCTTAATCGAAGGGCAAAAGATGGACGGAAAAAGAGTTTATAGGATAACTGAGAAAGGAAGAAAACACGTGGAATATATTAATAAAAACCGCTGGTCAATACTGAAATCAATAGAACAACTAATCACAACAGATCTATAATACAAAGAATACCTCAAAATTGAGGAAGGCAGGAATTTCTATTTGAATTCCATTTAAGGTTATTGAAGTATCTTCGAATTCGGATAAGGTCTTTCGCTGTGTTTAGGGTTAGCCGTAAACCTTGCAAAGAGGGATAAATTCTCTTAAATAAGGAAATGTCGGTACAGAAAAGCACGAAAGCACATAAGAATCGAGGTGCGGGGGGTGGGATTTGAACCCACGAACCCCTATGGGACAGCCGCCTCAGGGCTGCGCCGTTGGCCTGGCTTGGCAACCCCCGCCTGTGTGTTTTTCTATATTTTGTTTGAATTAAGGGTTTATGTGGGTTTCGTTTGTTGGGTGCGTAAGGGTTTTATCTTTTGTTGTTTGTTGGTTTTGCGGAGGGTTTGGTGTTGTCTGCTGTGGACGCGGATGTCTTAGGTGTGTTGGCGGGTTTGTATCGTCGTCAGAAGTATCATTTAGTAGGTGCGCATTCGGCTGTTAAGCGTTGCCGGTGGCTTTATGAGTCTATTGTTCATGGTAGAGCGTGTTATAAGCAGAAGTTTTATGGGATTCGGAGTCATCGTTGTGTTCAGATGACTCCTTCGCTTTACTATTGCACTATGCGGTGTCTTTTTTGTTGGAGGATTCAGCCGAGGGATGTTAATCCTGCCTTTAAAGAGCCGGAGCCGCCGGATAGGTGGGATTCTCCGGAGGAAATTGTTGACGGCGCCATTCGGGCGCAGCTTAGGCTTCTTTCGGGTTATAAGGGGAATCCTAAGGCTGATAAGCGTAGGCTTAGGGAAGCCTTCGAGCCTAAGCATGCGGCGATAAGCCTCGCTGGAGAACCTACGTTGTATCCTTTCTTGGGCGAGCTTATCCGTGAGTATCATAAGCGCGGTTTTACGACCTTTCTTGTTACTAACGGCACGAATCCACGGGTTTTGGCGCAGCTGGAGGAAGAGCCAACTCAGCTTTATGTTTCGCTCTACGCCACGGACGCTAAGGGATTGGCGAGGCTTTGCCGTCCCAGAATCGCCGGTGCGTGGAAACGTATCAGCGAAACTCTGGGCTTGCTTTCAAGTTTTAATTGTCCCACGGTGATTCGCATTACTTTGGTTCGCGGCTTTAACATGGATGACGTTGAAGGCTACGCGAGGGTCATCGGGAAGGCTGAGCCTACATACGTGGAGCCTAAGGCTTACATGCATGTTGGCTATTCGAGGAAGCGTCTAGGCTTCAGCAACATGCCGACCCACGCGGAGGTTCAGAGGTTCGCGTTTCAGCTAGCCGAAAGACTCGGATACAACGTTTTAGACGAGTCTAAGGAAAGCCGCGTCGTGCTATTAAGCCGGCTGGAAAAGCCCATAAAGATCGCGTAATGCCTTATTTTGTAAGTTTGATGAGAAAACCGTAAGGGTTAAATAACGTCGGCTGATTTACGATTCAGAACTTGAAGCTGGAAAAGAAAGCGAGGAGTTTAGAAATGGTGAACGAAGGAAAAGGAAGGTTGTTCAGAAGAAAAGACGGCAAATACCTGATATATCTCCCGAAAGACCTAGCTGAAGACAGCATGTTCCCCTTCAAGGGATACGAATCGCTAAAGGTGCGGATAAAATTCGAACTCGGCGACGACAAGCTAGTAATAGAGAAATGGGACAAGGGTGAGGGGGCAGACTAAAGCCCGCAACAAGCTTCTTCAAGCTAACCTACCGAATACCACGGTTTGTCAGCGCTAGAGAATAGAACTAAATATCTTTAACGCTCTTTTACCTTTAACTAACTGGATAGAAGGGACTAAGTTTGGGTTTAAACGAAATTTTAGGAGAAATCCGGTTTGAATTGAAAAGGAAGGAAAAGATTAGGGAGCGCGCTCAAGAAGTCATGCGTAAGGCGACGCGTCTCTCGAAGGAAGCGATTCTGCTCATTCACAAAAAAGGGTTCAGAGAAGCAAGAAAGAGGCTAACACGCGCCAGAAAAATGATACAGAGCCTAAACACTCTTTCGGAAGGCTATCCGGAAATAGTTTACACAGGGCTTTTCGATGCCGCCCTTCAAGAATACTGCGAAGCAAGCATACTTTTTCAACTAGTCAGAAACGGCACATACGTTTCGCCGGACGAGCTGGAAGTGCCACATGTGGCGTATATTCTGGGGTTAGCCGATGTCATAGGCGAACTTCGACGTTCAGCTTTAGACGCGCTTCGAGAGGGAAACGTGGAAAACGCTGAGAAGTGCCTTGAAAAAATGGAGGAAATCTATTCAAGCCTAATGGCGATGGATGAAGCTTACCTTCTCGTTCCCGGGTTAAGGCGGAAGTGCGATGTTGCCAGAAGAATAATTGAGACTACTCGGGGAGACGTCACGTTGGAGTCGAGAAGAGCTTCTCTGGAAAAAGCGATAAGGGATTTTGAGAAACTCGTTGAGAAGAGCGGGAAACGCGTTAAAGGTAAGTCCGAATGAAAAGGTTTTCCGTGCAAAAGGCGCGTAGGATACAGCGGGAACTAGCCAAAAAAATAGTGTTCGACGACCGTTTTCAGGCAGAAAACATCCGTTTTGTCGCCGGGGTAGACGTGGCCTACGTAGGAGACGTAGCGATAGGGGCTGCAGCCGTGCTTGAATACGATTCTTTGGAGACCGTGGAATACGCTGTTGTCCGCTGTAGAACCATGTTTCCCTATGTTCCCACGCTTCTTTCCTTTCGGGAAATCTCGCCGGCGGTTTCGTGTCTTAAACGGTTAAAAATCGAGCCTGACGTAGTTTTGGTTGACGGGCACGGCTATGCTCATCCTTTCCGTTGTGGTTTTGCGAGCCACCTTGGCGTGGTGATTGGCAAGCCTACGGTTGGGGTTGCGAAAAAGCTGTTGTGCGGCTCTGTGGGCGAGTTCAATGATGAGGGGTGCGCGTTAATAGTGCATAAAGGCGAAGTTGTTGGCATGGCGGTGATTACCAAGCCTGGGACGAAGCCTGTCTACGTGAGCGTTGGAAACATGGTTTCGTTGGACACAGCGGTGAAAATAGTTAAACACTGCGCTCAGAACACCCGTGTTCCTCAGCCTATCCGGGAGGCACATTTAAAAGCAAACAGAGAAAAACAGAAGCTGAAAGAAAGCGTTGAAGGGAAAGAAGTTGGTTAGTCCCAAACTGGAAAGAATTTTGAAGAAAATCAAGGATGAAAAGTTGCGAAAGAAAGTTGCTGAGGTTCTGGAGAATCCCACGGTGGAGATAGAAGGCAAAACCTTTCAAGGCTTTTCTCTTGAGGATTCTCCAGCTGCGCTTCGACATCACCACGCCTACAAGGGAGGACTCGTTGAACACATCGTCGCGACAGCTGAAATTGCGCTTACGCTGTGCAAGATTGTCAAAAAAGTTTATGGAGGAAAAGTTAACCGTGACGTGATTTTAGCCGGAGTGTTGCTTCACGACGTTTTTAAACCCGTAACCTACATGCTAAGCGAAAATGGAAGTTACCGTTCTTCGCCGATAGGTGAAAAGCTTGACCACCTTTCGCTCGTTGTTTCAGAGCTTATGCGTCGAGGTTTTCCGCTTGAAGTTGTTCATGCTGTATGTGCACATCACGGCGAATATGGCATGATGAAACCGAAAACTCTTGAGGCTCTGGTTTGTTTCTTAGCTGACTACACGGATTCGCAGCTTAACGGCGAGGTTTTGCGAGCTGCGAGACATTTAGCCCGAGAAGCAACGGGTGAAGAACTGGAAGAGATAACAGCTAAAGAAGCGTTTGAGATAGTCCATTTAAAAGCAGCGGAGGGGCTGGAAGAGGTTCGAAAGTTTTTGGAGAAAAGAAGGGGTTAGAGCTGGATTATCCTCGCTTCCATGGTTTCGGTGTCTAGTAGCGCAGCTGTGGATTTTCCGGTTAGGTAGCCGCATGTTTCACCGGGGTTTATTATGAGGGTTTTTCCTTTCCGCCGAATTTCAGCCTTGTGCGTGTGTCCGTGGACGATTACGGGGTAGGCTTCAGCGTTTATAAGTGCGTTCAACAGCAGGGTCTGATGTCCGTGGAGCATGGCGATTTTGGTGTTTCCAGCTTCGATTTCGGCGAATTCTCCGCGGATTTCGAAGCCGTTTTCAGCGAACTTCCTTTTTAGAAGTTCTTTGTCTCCATCGTTGTTGCCGAAGACTCCGATGAGCTGGGAGTTGAGTTCTTTAAGCCGAGCCAGCACGAAGGGCGCAACGTAGTCTCCTGCGTGGAGAACTAGCTCAACCTTTTCCTCGTTTAGGCGTTTCACGGCTTTCTCCACGAGGGGCAAACGGTCATGGGTGTCTGCCATTATCCCAACAATCAATTTGAAGCGCCTCCTTTCAAAACGGGTTTATTTGAATTTCCTTTTGAGGGGAAGGGCTAATTAGGGTTTCCTTTTTTCATCAGCTGTGTTCCGTACTGGTATCCTTCTTCGAAAGCTTTGAGGTTGAAGGCTTCTGTTCCCTTCGGCACGTTAGCTAGAACAGATTTTTTCAACGCCTCAGCATCCAGCAGCTTTGTTATAGATGAAAAGGCACCCATCATCACGACGTTTGCAGCGATGGTTTTTCCAAGTTTTTCAGCTATCCTTGTAGCGGGAACCTCGTAGATTTTTATGTTAGTTTTCTCTTTTCGCGAAGGAATCATATCCGGGTCTAGAAGCACTGTTCCCCCGGGTTTCACCGTGTCTATGTAGACGTCGTAGGCGTGCTGCGACATGAGAATAAGCACGTCTGGCTCTAGGACTTTCGGGTAATCTATCTCCTCTTCAGATATTACCACTTCAGATTTACAAGCGCCTCCACGGGATTCTGGGCCGTAAGACTGGGTTTGAACGGCTTTCTTGCCACTGTAGAGAGCTGCGGCCATGGCTAACATTAAGCCGGCGCGTATGACTCCTTGACCGCCGAATCCGGCGATTCTTATTTCAATTCTCATTTTACGATTCTTCCACCCTTTCACCCTTTTTCTTGAACTTTCTTTATAGTTTCGTAGAGAATTTCCTCGAATGTGGGTTTTTCAGTGTCTACGAACTCGCCGACTACTATTCTGTCACGTGAGACCTCGGCTTTAGCTGGGTCGGAAAAGTTTTCGATTACCGAGACTTTTTTGAACCACTCCATCATTTCGAGCCCTGTTCGCATCTTGTTTCTCCTTCCGAAAATTTCCGGGCATGGAGATATCACTTCTATGAAGCCGAAGCCCTTCTTCTGCAGCATTTTTTTGATGGAAGCCGTAAGCCGCCTCACGTGAAGCGCTGTCCACCTTGCTACGTAGGTGGCTCCGGAAGCCGCTGCCAAGTGGACGAGGTTGAAGGGGTGCTCTATGTTTCCGTAAGGCGAAGTTGTGGTGTATGCTTCCAGCGGCGTGGTTGGTCCTTGCTGTCCACCGGTCATGCCGTAGTTGAAGTTGTTGGCGCATATGACTTTGATGTCTATGTTTCGCCTAGCCGCATGTATAAAATGGTTTCCTCCTATGGCGAAGAGGTCTCCGTCTCCGCTTAGAACCACGACGGTAAGCTCTGGCTTGGCGAGTTTTACTCCGGTGGCGAAGGCTATGGCTCGTCCATGCGTGGTGTGGAAAGAATCCATGTTGACGTATCCAGCTGCCCGTCCCATGCAGCCTATTCCGGAAACCACGACAGTTTTGTCCAAGTCCATTTCAAGGTCAGCTACAGCCTGCAGAAAACTATGCAGAATTATGCCGTTGCCGCATCCGGGACACCATATATGAGGCATTCTAGACTTACGTAGGAAATCCTCCAAAGGATGACCCATTTCTTCTTGTTTCGCCATCATCTTTTTATCTCCTCTAACGCTTTCAGAATCTCAGCGGGCTTATGCAGGTCCTCGCCGAGCTTAGGCAAGAAAACAACCGGAACCTTCCCCGCTATACGTTGAACTTCACGAACTATCTGGCCATAATTCAGCTCCGGAACCACTATTCCCTTCACTCTGTCCGCTAACTCCCTGATGTGTTTTTCCGGGAAAGGCCAGATGGTCACAAGCCGTAGAAGCCCGGCTTTTATTCCCTTTTCTCTGGCTTTTTTCACGGCGCTAAGTGCTGAGCGGGATAATACGCCGTAGGCGATTACGGCTACCTCAGCGTCGTCTAACATTGTCTTTTCAACTTTTACGATTTTGTCGGCGTTCCGCCTTATTTTTTCGCAGAGTCTGCTAACCAGTTGGAACTGTATTTCCGGGCTGTCCGTTTTAGGAACTCCAAACTCGTCGTGTGTCAAGCCCGTAGCATGGAAACGATAGCCTTCGCCGAAACAAGCCATCGGAGGAACCAAGTCTTCGCTGTCGGGTTTGAACGGAACGTATTTTTCTGGTGGAACCTTCGGCTTTTTACGGTTCACCAGCTTGATGTTTTCAGCGGGGGGTATCACAACCTTCTCCCACATGTGCGCCACGGTTTCATCCATAAGCAGAAACGCGGGCACGCGATAGGCTTCAGACAAGTTAAACGCTTCAATGGTCAAGTCGAAGGCTTCTTGAACAGAGTTAGGTGAAAGCGCGATAATCTCGTAGTCGCCGTGTGAACCCCACCGAGCTTGCATCACATCCTGCTGTCCGGGCTTGGTAGGCTGTCCAGTGCTGGGTCCTCCCCGCATGACGTTTACGAGTACACATGGAGCTTCGGTCATAACCGCTAATCCTATATTTTCCTGCATTAGACTGAAGCCGGGTCCAGACGTGGCGGTCATGGCTTTTACTCCAGCGTAAGAGGCGCCTATTACTGCCGCCATAGAAGCAAGCTCATCTTCCATCTGGATGTATACTCCACCTACTTGGGGTAGCCTCAAAGACATTCTTTCAGCGATTTCCGTAGCAGGAGTTATCGGGTAGCCTGCGAAGAAACGGCAGCCAGCGGCTAGGGCGCCTTCAGCGCATGCTAGGTCTCCGCTTAGGAAATGTTCACCGGTTAGTACAGCCTTGTTTTTCGACAATTTTAGCGTCCTCCTTCACATGGTTTTTCAATCACGAATATGGCGAAGTCGGGGCATACAGCGGTGCAGAAGCTGCAGACCACGCATCGGGATTCGTCAGCTACCCGCGGCGGATGTACGCCTCTCTTGTTTATTTCCTCCGACTTTTCAAGCACGTCTCGGGGGCAGAATTCGATGCAGTAGCCGCATCCCTTGCACAGGTCTTTGAGTATGTGGATTTCTCCACACGGCGGCTTCGCCTTTTCCGCGTCTAAGGGTTTTCTCCAAATTCTAACAGGCATCAATTCACAACTCCAAAGCTTTCTGGAAGACTTCCTTCGCCTTCTCAATTTCCTCCGGCGTCACGCTTTCCACGATGGGCTGCATTTCACGGATTTTCGCCGCGAATTTCTCTCCTTCAGCTGCGCTTACCCATACGAGTTGAAGCCTTTCCTTGTTTAGTCCGGCCTTCTCCATTTTCTTCCAGAGTCTTTCCACACGTTTTTTGGTCTGGTAGTTGGCGTTGATGTAGTGGCAGTCGCCTAGGTGGCAGCCTGAAACGAGGACGGCTGCGGCTCCTCGGGCGAAGGCTCTTTCCACGAACTTCGGCGCTACCCGTCCGGAGCACATGGTTCGGATTATCCGAACGTTTTCCGGATACTGAATTCGGCTGACACCGGCGAAGTCGGCGCCAGCGTAGCTGCACCAGTTACAGCAGAAAGCAATTATCTTCTTGTCGGCGTCCACCTCGGTTGCAGCGTCTATCTGAGCTATTATCTGCTCGTCGGTGAAATGACGCATAACCAACGCGCCGAAGGGACATTCAGCCCCGCACGTGCCGCATCCGGCGCAAGCAGCCTCAATTATTTCGATTTTCTTTCGCTCTTTGTCCAGTTTGATAGCGTTGTAGGGGCAAACCTTAACGCATAGCCCGCATGCTTGACATTTCTCCGGAATCCATATGGGCGTTAGGGCTTCAACCGTTACTTTTCCTTTCGCCATCAAGATTCCGGCTCGGGCAGCTGCGGCGCTCGCTTGGGTTACGCTGTCCTTTATGTCCTTCGGCGATTCTGCGCAGCCAGCGAAGAATATTCCGCCCGTGGCAGCGTCTACCGGGCGTAGTTTGGGATGAGCCTCCATGAAGAAGCCGTCTTTGCTCCTTGAAAGCGTCAATAGCCTCTGGATTAGGTCTGTTTCTTTCCGCGGTTCAAGCCCTACCGAGAGGATGACCATGCCTACACGTATTCTGTAGAGTTTTTTCTGAAGCGTGTTTTCGCCTATGAGCCACAAATCCCGCGTCTGCTTATCTTCAACGATTTCAGCGGGCAATCCACGGATGAAAATTACGCCTTCTTTTCTGGCGCGGCGATAGAGGTCTTCAAAGCCTTTTCCGAAAGCTCGAATGTCAACGTAGAAAACGTATATCTGCGTTTCCGGCCAATGCTCCTTTATGAGCAACGCGTCTTTTATGGTGTTCATGCAGCAGACGTTGCTGCAGTAAGGCTTTCCAGTCTTCTCCGAACGTGAACCCACGCACTGGACGAAGGCAACGGTTTTAGGAATCTGCATGTCGCTGGGACGTAGCAGTTTCCCGCCTGAAGGCCCTCCAGCGTTGATTAGCCGTTCGAACTCCAGCGAGGTTATTACATTGGGGTATCGCCCATAACCGTATTGTGGTATTATGGAGGGGTCGAAAACGTCTGCGCCTATCGCCACTATGATTGTGCCTACTTCAAGTTCTATCTCTTCGGGTTTCATTTCGAAGTTTATGGCTTGCCGCTCGCATGCCTTGGTGCATTTGTCGCATACGATTACGCCTTCTTTGTTTAGGCATAGCTCCCGGTCAATTACGTAGGTGGACGGCACGGCTTGGGCGAAGGGCGTGTAGATGGCGTGTCTTATGGCTAAGCCTACGTCGAACTCGTTCGGCGCAATCATCGGGCAGACCTTTGCGCATTCGCCGCATGCTGTGCAGTCGCTCGTCACGTAGCGGGGTTTCTTCAAAACTTTGACTTTGAAGTTTCCTATGTAGCCTTTAACGTCTAAGATTTCGCTGTAAGTGAGCAATGTGATGTTTGGATGGTGCCCCACATCGGACATTTTAGGCGCTAAAATGCATATGGAACAGTCCATCGTGGGGAATGTCTTATCGATTTGAGCCATCCTTCCGCCTATGCTGGGTTCTTTCTCAACCAAGTAAACATGATAACCCGTGTCAGCCAAGTCCAAGGCTGCTTGAATTCCAGCCACGCCGCCGCCTATGACCAGCGCTTCCGGCCTTATGGGAACCTCGCTTTCCACGGCTGGCTGTAGCAACGCGGCTCGCATGACAGCCATTTTCACGAGGTCTTTGGCTTTTTCCGTGGCTGCCTTGCGGTTGTAGAGGTGAACCCAGCTGCAGTGTTCTCGGATGTTAGCCATTTCGAACAGATACTTGTTTAGCCCGGCTTCTTCGCATACCTTTCGGAACGTGGGCTCGTGCAGCCGAGGCGAGCATGAGGCTACGACGACGCGGTTAAGCCTGTGCTCCTTTATGTCTTGTTTAATTATCTCTTGTCCTTGGTCTGAACACGTGTAGCGTAGGTCTTTGGCTAGCACAACGTGGGGCAGCGTGGAAGCGAACTCTGCTACTTCGGCGCAGTCAACGGAGCCAGCTATGTTTAAGCCGCAGTGGCAGACGTAGACGCCTATGCGTATTTCCTCAGCCTCGGCTTTGGACACATCCTTTTCGCTCATAGGGCTCACGTCTCCTCCAGATATTTCGCTATGCTATAGGCGGCTTTCTTTCCAGCTAGAACCGCCTCAATAACTGTGGCTGGTCCGGTGGCAACGTCTCCGCCTGCAAAGACTCCTTTCATGGTTGTTTCCATGGTTATGGGGTTTATCCAAACTGTGCCGTCGGGGTTTAGTTCCACCTCTTCAGGGAGGAAGGACACGTCTGGTGATTCGCCTATTGCAAGAATTGCGGTGTCGGCTTCTTCGGTGAATTCTGACCCTTCAATGGGTATGGGTTTCCTTCTTCCAGAGGCGTCGGGTTCGCCTAGCTGCATTCGAAGGCATTCAACCGCTTTGAGCTTCCCGTTTTCGCCTATGAAGCGTTTAGGCGAAGCTAAAAACTCGATTTTTACGCCTTCTTTTTCCGCCTCGGAAACCTCCCACGGAATTGCAGGCATCTCAGCCCTAGATCTTCGGTATATAATCTTTACTTCTTTGGCTCCTTGCCTTAACGCCGTTCTAGCCGAATCCACGGCGACGTTTCCACCGCCTATTACGACGACTTTCTCACCTATGTTCGCTTTCTCGCCCGAATTAGCCTTCGACAAGAAATCCAACGCGTGGATAACGCCTTCCAGTTCAACGCCTTCAACGCGGAGTTCACGGCATTTATGCGCTCCAGCAGCGACAAAAACGGCTTTATAGCCTTCCTTCCACAATTTCTGAAAATCGAGATTTTCCCCGATTTTCACCTTTGTTTTAAAAGTTACGCCGAGCTCTTGTAAGCGGGAGATTTCCTTGTCTAATACTTCGCGGGGCAGCCTAAACGTGGGTATGCACTTGCGAAGCATTCCGCCCGGTTCTGGAAGCGCGTCGAAAACGGTTACGGGATAGCCTTTACGGCTCAACTCGTAAGCAAGAGTCAGCCCAGCTGGACCGGCACCTATAACCGCTACCTTCTTGTCCACGTGCTTTTCTGTTTCGGGTTTTCTGCTCAAAACTTCCCTTTCATACGTTTTGCTGACAAGTTCTTCCAACAAGGCTTCGTCTATCCCCGCTCTTTCCGGGTGAAAACATAGGCGAAGCGTAACTAGCGGAAGGGGAATAGAGCTTAAAATTCTCGCTAACGCTTTTTCCATAGGCTCTGTGACTCCGCGTCTTACTGCTAGGTTTTTGGCGTTGTTGAATATTTCCGGGGGTTTCAGCCCTTGAGGACAACGTTTGTAGCATCGGTAACACCATGCGCAGAGCCATAAGCCTTCTTCGCCGGTTATGGCGGTTTTCTCCAAGAACAGTGTTTCCAGCAGAATCCTCGGGTTATAATATCCGTCCAAAAGTTCGTGGACGGGGCAACTGGCGGTACATATGCCGCATTCGAAACAGTCTTTGAGTTTCTCCAAGTCCGCAATCGCTTCGAACTCCTCGTCTACAACCGTGGATTGCGTTTTTGTATCCCCCAACCTTCCTTATTAGAGCGCGCTCCCAAATATAAAAGTTTACAAACGTAAAGGGTTTCCGCAAAGCCACAACGTTCAGCGGGAACCCTGAAAACAAATATATCCACGCCGCCAAACATCACAAAAGGGAGACCTAATAAGCTTCGGAACTCCTCGAAGCGGATGTTGGAGTGAAAAGGTTATGGAACCAGAAAAGAGAATCCACGAGAAAGGCTGTTTCTCCTTCCCAGAAGCCCTTGAAAGGCTGAAGAGAAACCCGGATTTCGAGAAAGCCGGAGCAGTAGCATGTTTCATAGGCGTTGTTAGAAACCAAACCCCGAAAGGTGAAAAAGTGGTAAAACTCGAAATAGAAGCCTACGAAGAAAAAGCAAACGAAACACTGGAGGAAATATGCAGACAGCTAGAAAAACGTGAAGGCATAATCGCCGTGGAAATCCACCATTTCACAGGCGAGTTCAAACCCGGCGAAGAACTCGTCTACGTCCTAGTAGCGGGAAAACACCGCCAAGAAACCTTCCAAACGCTGAAAAAAGCTGTGGAACGATACAAAAAGGAAGCAGCCATATTCAAGAAAGAACACATAATAACGAGCGAAGGCGAAAAAGCCGCATACTGGACAAGTGAACAAGAAAGGTAGGCAGAGAAGCCTACAAGAGAGCTTGGTATACCGGGTGTTCTTTAAACCGCAGAATCGTTTCAGACCTTTCCAAGGTTCCGCTTGGCAGCCTCACACAGAGCGAATGCACAACCGCTCCGCCGGGAATAAACCGCACGCCGTCAAGCAATTCGCCTTTTGTCACACCAGACGCCGCGAAAACCAGCACATTGCCCCGAGCCAACTCGTCTTCAGAATAGGTTTTTTCAACGTCCACGCCGACTGCTTCAAGCCGTTTCAGTCGGTTCGGGTCGTCTTTTTCGCTTTTCCAAACTTTAACCAGCATGGTTCCGCCGAGACATTTGACAGCGGTTGCTCCGATGGTAGCTTCTGGACCAGCCCCGGCGCCGATTAGCAGGTCTACCCCCGAGTCCGGGATACACGTAACCACGGAAGCAGCTATGTCGCCGTCTGGTATGAGGATAATCCGCACACCCATCTTTCTCAAAATCTCCAATATTGGACGGTGCCTCTCGCGTTCCAACATTATGACAGTTAGGTTTCGAAGCCGAATATCCTTCTCTCTAGCCACGGTTTCAACAATTTCTTGAACGGACATGTCCAGCGAAAGCTTGCCCTTCAAAAGCCCGTTCGCGGCGACTTTGAAGTAGTAGCCGTCGTCGGGAAGCACCTGCAAACAGCCTTTAGGCGCGCATGCCAAAGCTGAAATAGCGTCTTTCCTTCCCTTGCTCACCGCGGTTGTGCCGTCAACAGGGTCCATGATAAACTCCACTTTTGGACCACGCCCGGTTCCAACCTTTTCCCTTCGGTTGAAAGCCGGAGCGTTGTCTTTCGGTCCTTCGCAGCATATGATTTCGCCATCCACATCCGTTTGAGCGAATGCTGCCCTCGAAAAATCCACGGCTTTCTGGTCAACGATCTCCTTGTTGCCTTGACCGATGTGGAGAGCAGCGCCCACCGCTGCAGCTATCGTAATTCTCGTCAAAGAAGGCGCCAAAGCCCTCAACGAAACCAAACTTGTATGCCTCCACGAACAGTTTTAGCGTTCCATATATTTTGCTTTATCGTCCCCTTTTTTCACAGCGAATCCGCAAGCATCTTCACTTTCTGTTTTATCTGCTGGAACACTTTTTCAGCGCCTCCCTTCGGCATGAAATACGGGTCCTCAATGTTCCACACGACGGTTTTGTCAGCGCATTCGGGACATAAACGTAAAATAACATGTTTGTGCCTAGGCTCCATAGCTACGATAAGATCATATTCACGTAGATTCTTCGCTTCTAAACCTTCAGGAGCGGGTTTAAGGTATCTAGCCGCGTTTTCTCTAGCTAAGAACTCTTCGGCGAGTTCTGAAATTGGAATTACCGGGTCGGTTCCAGCCGAATCCGCTTCGACTTCCGGCTTGAACTTTTTAAGCAGAGCTTCCGCTACCGGGCTTCGATACGCGTTTCCAGAACACACGAACAGAACCTTCATTTCGGGACCTTCCGATTTTCCATGCTTATTATTGCTTTCCTTGAGGTTAAACATGCGTCGAGGCAACGCTTTTAAATATATCGTTAGAAACAGTTCTTCGAGGTTGAAAGAGTTGCCTTATTGTTGGAAACACGGAGCGAAGCTGAAGGAAAACGAGAAGTTCTGCCCAGCGTATGGAGCTCCAGTTGCCAAGGTGGTTCGCGAGGAATTTTCGGTTTCGGCTGACAATCTAATAGAGAAGGTTAAGGAACTTCTTCACGAGGGAAACGTGACCAGAATAATCATTAAGAATGAGAAGGGAAAAACGCTGCTAGAAATCCCCGTAACAATAGGTGTTGTCGGCGTTCTCGTTGCACCTTGGCTCGCAGCCTTAGGCGTAATAGCAGCCCTAGCCACGAACTGCACCATAGTGGTTGAAAGAAGAGAATAGTGAAATGGGACTCGGAGAATTTGCGCTTTTAGCGATTACTTCGGTCATAGCCGTAATGAACCCCACCAGCACAGTAGCGATATACCTCGCCCTAACAAGAGAAGTAAACCCGAAAGAACGGCGAAGAATAGCGGCAAAATCCATGAAAATATCTTTCCTCGTGCTAGCTTTTTTCGCGTTCACGGGACAACTCGTCTTCCTAATATTTCACATAACTTTTGCAGCGTTCAAAATCGCGGGCGGAATCCTACTGGTCACATCCGCGTTCAGAATGCTCCATCCGAAACAGGAGCAATATTCACCGGAAGAACTCGAAGACATAGCTACCATACCATTAGCGTTTCCCCTAACAGCCGGACCGGGAACCATCACAACAGTAATCCTCCTAGTCTCCGAAGCCAACAATCTACTGGAAGCATCACTCGTTTTTGTAGCCATTTCCGCTGGAATCGCAGTCTCCTACATAGGAATGATATACGCCCCAAAAATATTCAGGTTCCTACACCAAGAAGGGCTCCGAGTAGTAACAAAGCTCATGTCAATAATAGTACTAGCCATAGCAGTCCAGTTCATAATAACTGGAATAACAGAAACAATACCACAAATACTAAACACATAAACTATTTGCCTTACAAGTTTCGAACCTTCAAGGCTTTCAGAGAATATGTTTTAAAGAAGAAGAGCATCAAACATGCCGAGCCAGATAAACAATAAAACGTTTGGCGCGGGGTGCGGGATTTGAACCCGCGAGGCCCAACGGGCCACAGGCTTAGCAGGCCTGCCCCCTACCAGGCTAGGGTAACCCCGCACGTTTGGCTATTTAGTGAATTCGTGACAAGAGTTATTTTTGTCTTTCTTGTTATTAAATAGGTTCTGGCAGGGGATGATGTTGGTTAAACGTGTGGTTTTGCGTTTTGAGCCTTTGGGGCGTAGGGTGAAAGCTCGTGTTGGGCGTACGGTTTTTGAGGTTGCTAGGGATTCTGGTGTTTTTGTTCGTTCTGAGTGTGGGGGGAAGGGGTTGTGTGGCAAGTGCCGTGTGATTATTCGCGGTGAGGGTTCTGTTAGTCCTGTTTCGAGGTTGGAGAGGAAGCATTTGACGCGGGGGGAGTTGAAGGCTGGGTATAGGCTTGCATGTCAAACCGAGGTTTTAGGCGACGCTACTGTTTTTGTTCCCGAGGAGAGCCGGATAGAAGTTAGGAAAATTCAAGTGTGGGGCTTTGAAAGACGGGTTACGCTCGAGCCGGCGGTTAAGAAGTTCTATGTGGTTTTGCCTAAGCCCTGTCTTTCTGACGTGCAGGCGGACTGGGAACGGCTCGTTGACCAGTTGCGGAAAAAGTTTGGGCTAAAAACGTTGACCACCGACGTCGAGGTTTTGGAAAGGCTTCCCAGAGTTGTTAGGCGAGGCGAATGGGCTGTTACTGCTACGGTGTGGAACGCTGAAAAAATTGTCGACGTGGAGGCGGGCGATGTTTCCAGCGAGAGCTATGGTTTAGCCGTGGATGTTGGCACTTCGAAGATTGTGGTTTATCTTGTGGATTTGAACAGCGGCGACACTGTGGCTGTGGGCGCCATCGAGAACCCGCAGATAATGTATGGTGAAGACGTGATTTCACGGATAACCTTCGCGTTCCAAGACAGCCGAAAACTCAAAAGCTTGCAGAGAATTTTGGTGAGAGGCATAAACGCCGCGTTGGAGGAAGCTTGTAAGAAAGCAGCTGTTTCCAGACGGAACGTTTACGAGGCGGTTTTCGTTGGAAACACCGCTATGCACCACTTCTTTTTCGGAATAGACGCTACATACTTGGCGGTTTCCCCCTACACGCCCGCCGTAAGCGAGGCGTTAAACGTTAAAGCCGAAAAAATCGGGCTAAAAATAAACCCGAACGCGAACATTCACGCATTACCGGTTTTAGGTGGCTTTGTGGGTCCAGACGCGGTCGCAGACATCCTTTCCAGCCGAATTCATAGGGCGAGAAAGAAGCAGCTGCTACTTGACATAGGAACCAACACCGAAGTCGTCCTAGGCGACAGAGAAGGACTCGTCTGCTGCTCATGCGCCTCCGGACCAGCCTTTGAAGGAGTACACATAAAACACGGCGTAAAAGCAGTGTCAGGAGCCATAGAAAAGGTGCGGATAAACCCCTCATCGTTGAAGGTGGAATACGAAACCATAGGCGGAGAAAAACCGTTGGGAATCTGCGGAACAGGAATAATAGACGCCGTGGCAGAGATGTTCAAAGCCCGAATAATCGACGAGTACGGGAGATTCAACAAAAACGTGAAAGCCCCATGCATAAAGGAGGAAAACGGGGAAAAACAGCTCGTTATCGCGGGGAAAGATGAAACCGTGACTGGAAAGGAAATCGTGGTTACACAAGCCGACGTCAACGAGATACAGCTAGCGAAAGCAGCGGTTTACACCGGATGCGCAATATTGATGAAAAAGGAAAACGTACACCCAGAAGACCTAGACCAAGTGTTCATAGCCGGAGCCTTCGGAAGCCACATAAACTCGGAAAACGCCGTCTTCCTCGGATTAGTGCCCGACGTACCCTTAAGAAAAATAAAGTTTTTAGGCAACACCGCAGTAACAGGCGCCAAAGCAGCGTTAATTTCCACGAAAATCAGAAGGGAAGCGGAGGAAATCGTGAAGAAAACAAGATACGTGGAACTTGGAGCCCAGCCGGAATTTCAATCAGAATTTTCAAAAGCTTTATCTATACCTCATCGTGATTTAGCTCGGTTTCCAACTGTTAAAAAATGGATGGAGGACTTCAAGCAATGTTGAAGTTCGAAACAGAACAGAAAATTTTCCAGATAGGAAAAATCCAGATAGGTGGACAGCCGGGACAACTGCCAACAGTGCTCATTGGAACAATCTTCTACGAACGCCACAAAATAGTGAAGGACATGGAAAAGGGAATCTTCGACAAGGAAGCCGCGGAACAGCTTATTCGAACCCACGAAGAACTTTCCGAAAGAACAGGGGTTCCATGCATGATAGACGTCGTCGGCGTCACACCTACCGCGATACCGAAATACTTGGATTTTGTCGCAGAGAAAACCGAAATGCCAATACTAATCGACAGCACATCCGCCGAAGTAAAGATAGCTGGAATAAAACACGCGAACGAAGTAGGACTAGCCGACCGCGTGGTCTACAACTCCATAACCCACCACGTAACCCAAGAGGAGCTAGACGCGATAAGAGAAAACAACATAAAAGCAGCGGTTATCCTGACGTATAACCCGCACAACGTCTGGCCTAAAGGAAGAATAGAACTTCTCAAGGGCAACGGCTCAAAAAAGGGACTCCTAGCCTTAGCAGAGGAAGCGGGGATAGAAAAGCCCCTAGTAGACACGGCGGTGCTTGACGTTCCAAGCATTTCGTTAGCAGCTGAAGCCGTAAAACTCGTGAGAAACGAGTTTGGACTTCCCGCTGGTGGAGCGCCAGCCAACGCCGTGTTAGAATGGAAACGAGTTAAGGAGATAAGCCCCGATGCGAAAAAGGTGTGCATGGCAAACGCCGTAACAGCCATGCAGTACGCTGGAGCCAACTTCCTCCTCTACGGACCAATAAAGAACGCGCCGACCATCTTTCCCGCCGTGGCTATGGCAGACGCCATAATTGCCTACTCAGCCAGGCTCAAAGGCGTAGCCCCGAAAACCAAAGACCACCCATTATACAAAATCTTCTGACATTTGCATAAAAGCGTCGAAAATGGTTATAAGAAACGTAGGTTTAGGCATAACGGGTTTGGAGATGAAGTCGACATGAAGCCCCGCGTCGAAGTTCTAGAGGAAAGCGAAGTCAGGGAAATCTACGAGGCATCCCTTGAAATTTTGGAAAACGTCGGAGTGGTGATTTTCCATGAAAAAGCTTTGAAGATGCTTGAAGAACACGGCGCAACAGTGAATTATGAGACGAAAATTGCGAGGTTCCCCCAAAACTTGGTTAAAGACTCATTGAAAAAGACGCCGTCGTCGATCAGCTTCTACGACACTAAAGGAAAAAACGTGTACAAGCTGGAAGGAGACGAGGTTCATTATACTCCGGGAGCTGCAGCGGTCAAGATTCTTGATTCCGAAACTTTGGATGCACGATCTCCGAAGGTAGACGACCTAGTGAAACTAGTAAAGCTTACTGACATGCTGAAAAACATTCATTTCCAGAGCACAGCGCTGGTTCCTTCCGACGTGCCAAACCCTCTGGTTGACCGCTACAGAGTCTACATTCTCTTAAAGTATTCTCGAAAACCCATCGTAACGGGCACCTTCACATTCGACGGAACCCGTGACATCATCAACCTGTTCGCAGCTGCCGCTGAAGGAATGGATATACGGAAAAAACCCGTCGGAACGCTTGTTTGTTGTCCTACTTCGCCGCTAAAATGGAGCGAGTTGCAACTGCAAAGCTTAATCGAGTGCTGCAAGCACAACGTACCAGTGATAGTGGTGCCAGCGCCAGCGCTTGGCTTAACAGCTCCGGGAGCCATGGCGGCGACATTAGCACAGCACACAGCGGAAGTGCTTTCAGGCGTCGTCATTGCTCAGCTGGTGAAGCCGGCTTCTCCCGTGATATTTGGCGGTTCGGCTAACGTAGCTGACCTACGGTACGGAACCACTTTGTTGGGCTCTATGGAAACAGCTATGCTCTTCACATCTCTTGCCCAGATTGCCAAATACTTGAATCTTCCAGTGCATGCCTTCGCCGGAGTCGTGGATTCTAAAGTTGTCGATTTTCAAGCTGGTCAAGAAAGCGGAGTAGGCCTACTTATGGGAGCTTTAGCGGGAGTAAACCTCATGCATGGACCTGGAATGGTAGAGTTAGAGAGCTGCCAGAGTTTGGAGAAACTGGTTCTTGACAACGAGATATGTGGCATGGCGCTTCGGTTCAAACGGGGATTTGAAGTAAACAAGGAAACCTTAGCCTTGGACATCATAAGCGAAGTTGGCGCTGGAGGAGAATACATAAAGAACTTTAAGGCTTTGAAGTTCTTGAGAAAAAACGTGGATAAGACGTACTACTTACCTTCCGATGTAGTAAGCAGAGAAACAAGGATGGAGTGGAAAGCTAAGGGAGCAAAGAACGCTTTTGAAAAAGCTAAAGAGCACGTAAAGAAGCTTCTAGAAGAATATGAAGGACCAGTTTTATCTTCGGAAGCTTTGGGCAAGATGAAAGCTATTCTGAAGGCTGCTGCCGAAAGAAATTCTGTGTCTCTGCCATCGCAGGAATAGCCTACTTGCAGATAAGAATCACGTCGCTTGGACGCCAATTTACAAACACTTTTTCTCCTTTTGAGAACATTTCTTGGTAACGTGTCTTCTCTTTCGCTTCGAGTTCCAGCCCGCTCTTCAATGTGAGGAAGTATTTGGTGTTTTCTCCGGAGTAGAGAACCTCTTTAATCGTGGCTTCGAAGGAGTTTTCGTATAGGGGTTTACGGGACACCAGAATTCTTTCGGCTCTCAAGCAGACGGTTACTTCTTTGTTTGAGCTCAAGCCTTCTTCTTTCAACGCGCGGATAACGACTCCGGATTCAAGCTCTATTAGAGCAGAGTCTTTTTCGATTTTTTTAACCGTCCCTTTTAGGATGTTAGTGTCGCCTATGAAGCTTGCGATGAATGCTGACCGAGGTCGCTCGTAAAGTTCTATGGGTGTGCCTATCTGCATTATTTTGCCTTTATCCATTATTGCGATTCTATCTGAAATCGTGAAAGCCACCTGCTGGTCATGAGTTACGTATATGGCTGTTATGTTAAGCCTTTTCAGCAACTGTTTGAGTTCAACACGCATTCTGTCGCGGAGACGCTTATCCAGCGACGCTAACGGCTCGTCAAAAAGTATTACTGCTGGACGTAGAACTATCGCTCTTGCCAAAGCGACACGTTGCATTTCTCCGCCGCTCAGCTGCCGTGGATAACGGTCCGCGTAAACTTCGGAAGGCAGCTCAACTAGTCGAAGAGCTTCTTCAACCCGCCGTTTTATCTCTGCCTTTTCAACCTTGCGCATTCTCAAGCCGAAGGCTACATTATCGAAAACCGTTTTGTGCGGGAAAAGCGCCAGTTTCTGGAACACCATGCACGTGTTTCTTTTGTGGGCGGGAACTTCGGTTACGCATTCACCTTCGATGAAAACATCTCCGCTGTCCGGTGTCTCAAGCCCGTCGATTATTCGAAGCAACGTGGATTTGCCGCTTCCCGAAGGCCCGAGCAGAGAATAGATTTCGCCCTTTTTGACGCTTATCGAAACGTTGTCTACAGCGACTACTTTTCCCTTTTCAAAGGTTTTTGTCACGTTCTTCGTTTCAACGGTTATCTCCATCTTTTAGGTTCCTCCATTTCACGTTCCAATCTTGCTTACCGCTTCAATTCCAACAAGTTTGGTTACCACGGCTAAGGCTATAGCTGCGAATACCATACAAATAACTGAAGCAACAAGAGTCACCGGGTGTATTTCATATTTTAACGAATTCCATATGCGGACGGGCAGAGTGATTGTTTTGCTTGTTGTTAAGAAAATCGCCATAGTTACTTCGCCGAACGAAGTTATGAAACCGAATATCACGGCGGATATTACGCCGCTTTTCAACAGAGGCAAGGTAACCTCGACAAACGTTTGGAAAGGATTTGCGCCTAGATCTTTAGCTGCTTCTTCGAGGGTTAAATCGTAGTTTGCAAGCGTGGCTTGCATGAGCATGTAGACAAACGCGGTAGCCCAAAGAGAATGCGCGCCTACAACTATGTAGTAGGTCCCTCCGAGAAAAGTTCTGCCGAGCGCCATTAATATTGTAATTCCTATGAGAAGACTAGGCATTAGGTAAGGCACGACGATCAACGTGTTAAACAGTCCCTTCAGCTTAAAGGAGTATTTTCTATACGCAAGAGCCGCCAATATTCCGCATGGAGTAGATATTAGCGTGGTTAAAGCTGCCACATAAATACTGTTCATGAACGCTGATTTCCAGTCTTCCCTAGAAAAGAAGAACTCATACCATTTCAACGAAAACTCTGAAGGTGGGAAGCGAATATATTTTCTCGGGTCAAGAGATGAAAGAAATACTACAACTACTGGGAGAAGCATGAATAGGCATATCAAAACGCACGCCACATCCAAGAGCCTGCTTGAATCGAACTTTAGCTTACCCATCGCGTAGCCTTCTCCCTAACCTTGTTGGAAACAAGCATAGCCACAACGGTTATTCCCGCCAAAACTAGGCTCATAACAGCTCCATAAGGCCAGTTCAACGTATTCAAAATTTGTCTACTTATTTCGATGCCGAAGGTTCTCTCAGAAGGAGAACCTAGAATCGATGGGATTACAAAGGAACTCATGGTCCATATGAAGGAAAACATGGCTCCAGTGATTATTCCCGGCAT
>QMXC01000003.1 GCA_003661945.1 Candidatus Bathyarchaeota archaeon
CCAAAAATTGGAAGACTTTACCGGAAAGCCCAGATGGAAAAAATCCTTAGAGAGAACAAGTTCACTCATTTAATTATTGATAAGGCGTTTTTCCTGCCCCTAACATTAGGTGACGTTTATTTCTATACTGCTCTCCAAAGCAAAGGCTAGAATCAAAATGGGAAATTTACAAACGAATAGAAATTTTCCTTGGGAGCCCGAGATAGGTTTAAGTATCCGTTTAAATTTTCGGTTTTCTTAAGGTTTTCATAAGAAAATCTAAAGTTAAGAGGATGATCAAATTAGAAAGGGTGACAACTTGATTTATGATAAATACGGGGAATATTATGACCTAATATACCGCGTGAAAAATTATGATGGTGAATGTGAAAGTCTCATTAGTTACTTTAAGAAGTTTTCGAAAGACGAGATTAAAAGCATACTCGATGTTGGATGTGGAACAGGTGGACATAGTATACGTTTCGCTGAAAGGGGCTATAACGTAGTTGGCGTTGACTTATCCGAAGTTATGATAAATCAGGCTAAAAGAAAAGTTGAGGGGAGAAACTTGCCTGTTAAATTTTTTGTCCAAGACATGAGGAAACTCAGCCTAAAAAAGAAATTTGACGCGGTTTTATGCCTTTTCGGAACATTTGGTTACTGTACACGTGACGAGGAGATTCTTAAAACCCTTAAAAGACTAGGTAACCATTTGGAAAAAGACGGTTTATTCATCTTTGATTTCTTCCCCCTTCACACATATGTCAGAAGAGAAAGCCACCGAAGCATTCATGAAGTAGAAAAGAATAAAACATACATCTTGAGAATAATCGATACTTCCCTTAATCTCAAAACAAACATAGTAGAATTCAAAATAAAATGTAAGGTTATAAAGAACGGAAAACTCGTCGACCGCTTTGAAGAGGAACATAAAATAAGAATATTCACACCACCGGAAATAGCACACCTACTAAAAGAAACGGGTTTTAAGCCTTTAGGCTTCTTCAAGGTTAATTGGCAAGCTGAAAGACCCTACAGCCTAGACAGCATTACCCTCCAAACCACTAACGTAGCATGCGTAGCTAAAAATCTGGGAAACAGAATAAATATGCAGTCCTAAGATACATTGGAGCCCCGGGCGGGATTTGAACCCGCGACCTGCGGCTTACGAGGCCGCTGCTATAACCGGGCTTAGCTACCGGGGCTTAACCATGTCCTAGTTTTCCTAAAAGTTTCTAAAATATGTTAAGCTTGTTCAGAGCTTCTTCTGGTATATGAGAGTCTTTTTAACGGTTTTGAATCCTATTTTTTCGTAGAGTTTTATTGCTTTTGTGGGGTTTTCGTCGTCTACGTATAGTAACGCGTTTTTCATGCCTTTGTTTTTGAGTTCGTGTAGTCCTTTCAGCATGAGTGTTGTTCCTATTCCTTTTCGGCGGAAGGGTTTTAGTACGCCTATGTCGTCTATCCATCCGCTTAGCGTGTTCTTTTCCTTGTTGAATTTTTCGTCTATTCCTACGCCTATGTAGCCGACTGGTTCGCCTTTTAGCTGGGCGAAGAAATAGGCTTGCCATTTGAACCATGGGTTCTCGAGGAGCCAGCGACGTGTCTCTTCTATTTTGTTCGGTCTAAAATTGAAGTGTTCCTTAAAGCATTCATTACCAAGCTTGTTGAGCAAAATAATGTCTTCCTCGGATTTTACGTCTAACTTTCGTATTGCTACTTCCCGGTTTTCACCTATGTTGACCGGAATTTTTTCTAGGCTCATTTTCATAAAACTTGAAGACCGCACAAGCTTAAATCCTAAACTTTCGAAAAGCCTGATGCACACTTTCCGGCTTGAATAAAAAGAAGCCTCTGCAATTTCCATTTCCCGTTCTCTTAAGCTTTCAACAGCCTTTTCAGCTAACTTTCTACCAACGCCGCGTCTCCGGTGTTCAGGTAAGACTCCGAGCCACCCTATGAATCCCTTCTTTTCTTCTCTAAACCTGTCAACATGTGCGTTCACTATTCCAACGGGAATTCCATCTATTTCGGCGATGAACATCCCTGAAGGGTCAAAGGTAGGCGCTTTCTCCATTTTCCGCACTTCTTCAACGGAGATGCTTCTAAAATCATCGTAATCCTTAAACGCTGCGCTAGCAATGTGCGCCCAAACTGCCTCGTCTTTGCCTACAATAAAATTCCTAATTTTAAGCATGCTGTCGAAACCCACCATAATGGAATGGTGAGTCAAAATTTAACCGTTGCTTTTCCATATTCTTATCTGGCTGTCAAAAGGTGTTATGAGTGCCTAGTCTAGAGTCGTTAGGAGAACGAAAAATAATCGAGATAATTTGGAAACAGCTGAACGTTATGCCCAATCTACCGCTGGGCTTTGGAGACGACGTTTCCGCAGTAAGCCTTGGAAAAGATGAGCTTCTCGTTATCAAAACAGACATGCTGGTTGACAAGACCGACGTTCCACGTGGCATGAGTTTGTGGCAAGCCGCCCGAAAAGCAGTAGTAATGAATATCAGCGACTTCGCAGCAAAAGGCGTGAAGCCGGTCGCTTTGCTCGTTGCTCTGGGTATCCCCCAAAAATTCACAGCGAAGGACATAGAACAGATAGGCAAAGGGCTAAACAGCGGAGCACGAGAATACGGCGCATACATACTCGGCGGAGACACAAACGAAGCCTCCGACCTAGTTATATGCTGCGCATTGTTCGGCACCTGCTCTGCGTCCTTGCTTATGAAACGTGAAGGCGCCGAACCCGGCGACATCCTCGCCGTAACTGGGGAATTCGGAAAAACAGCGGCTGGACTGAAGATTCTGCTCGAAAACCTTCCCGTCCCATCTGAAGTTGAAAATCCGCTTCTAGACGCTGTTTTTATGCCCAAGGCTCGGTTGAAAGAAGGATTAGCTTTGGCTGTTTCTAGGGCTGTGAACGCGGCGATAGATTCCAGCGACGGGCTCGCGTGGAGCCTACATGAACTTTCCAAAGCCAGCCACGTAGGCTTCATCGTAGAAAGGCTTCCTACAGCTCCTGAAGCCGTAAAATTCGCCGAAATTCACGGATTGAGCCATGCTGAGCTCTGTTTGTATGGCGGCGAAGAATACGAACTCGTCCTTGCTATAAAGCCGGAGCTTTGGGATGAAGCGTTAGATGCCGTGAAAAAAGCTGGAGGCTCACTTATTCGGATAGGGAAAGCCGTAAAAGAACGTGGCGTATGGTTGAAAACCGATAAAGGAGCAGAACCCATCGAGCCTAGGGGATGGGAACACTTTCAGAGCTGCACGGGAGAAACACGGGGATGATTCGCTCTACAGACGTTGGAAGCCTCCCATTTGAAAACGGTCAAACCGAACCGTTTGAACAAAGATACATATAAAGTCTCCTCGACAAGCTAAACGCTGGAATTGAGGTGCCGAACCTTCCGCAGTTCAGAGACATGAACCAAATGTTCCTCTCTATGATTGAAGGATTAGAAAAAATCGAAGGAGGCTATGTAGAGGCAGATGCTTTACGCGTGAAAAGCGGCGAAGGAAGAATAGCCGAGATGGAAATCATAAAGAGGAACGCCCACCAAATAGCGCACGCCGTTGGAAGACCCATCGAAATAAGGTTTTGCATTACTGGACCCTACACGTTGTCGAGTCTATTCGCCTACAAAACGGCTCAAACTTTCACACAGCTCGGCAATGTGCTCGCCAAAATCCTTGAACAGAACATTTTCCGCGAAAAACAATGCGCTGTTGTATTAGTCGCGGTTGACGAGCCCGTATTCGGCTTTTTAGACGACCCGTTGCTTGATAAGGGTAGTGAAGGAAGAGAAACGCTTCTGAAGGCTTGGGAAACAATTTTCCATAAAGCCGCAGCTAAAAAAGCTGAAACATGTCTACACTTACACCGCACTTCGGACACGCTATTCTGGGAAATCCGAAGCCTCAAAATAATAGAGAGCCACGTAGACGACCCCTTCTACGAATCCGAAGCGACAAAAAAGAGGCTTGAAGCCGAAGACAAATTCGTAAAAGCCAGCATATGCAGAACAGAATTCGACGCCTTGATACGGAAAAAACTAGAAGCCGCACGCGCCGGAAAAGTCTCAACTCAAGAAATAGGTGAAGCATGGAAACAGATAACCCGAAAATCCCTTGACCCCAAAAACTTCATCGAGGACATAAACGCCATGAAGGCTCGGCTACGGAAAATCGTGAATCGGTTCGGCTTTGAAAGAGTGCCCTACGCCGGGCCTGAATGCGGGCTAAAAGGCTTTCCAACATATGAGTGCGCAATCGAATGCTTAAAGAGAGTAGCAACAGCAATTAAAGCTGTCAAATAAACGTCTTAATGTCGCTGCATCATTATTCCCGCTATAATTAAGCTCAGCCCGATTATTGTTGAAAACAGCATTTCTTCTCCAACGATGTAATGAATGAATATTAGAGACATGAATGGAGATAGAAATATCAAGTTGCTCACTTTCGCCGTGCTTTCCGAAAGCTTTAACGCCTTAAGCCAAACCACAAAGGTGATGCCCATTTCAAATGCACCTACGTAAACCGCGCCAAAAAGCCCAACAACTTGTGGGACAACGATTCCAGAAAACGAAAAAGTTGCAACAGCGATAAAGATGAAGCCGAACGTGAAGTTCAAAAACAGTTTAGCTATCTCGTCTCTCGGGTCTTTCTTGTTAAAAATCCAAAACAAAGCCCAAATCACTGAAGAGCCAACGGCTAAAACCACGCCTAAAGGATTAGAAAACTTTAGCGTAGCTAAATTTCCCCTCGTGCCGATTACAACTACTCCGAAAAAGCTCACAACCAACGCAAAAACGTTTTTGAACCTGATTTTTTCCTCAAGCAGTAGGATGGACAGCAAAACAAGCGTTATCGGCCATGTATAATTCAAACATAAGGCTTCTTGCGCGGGGAGAATAGAATAGGCTTTAAACAAAACAACATAGTAAAGAAACGGGTTTAAAAAACCAAGCAAAGCCGAACGAAAATATTCTTTCTTCGAGTAACTCGAAAGCAAAAAAGCTTGTTTTCGATACAAAGAATCGCTAAAAGAATTACGATTGAAACAGCTGAAGCATAAAAAAGCAACTGAAGAAAATCCAAACGTTGTAATGAGATTTTAAAGGCCGAGGCCACAGTTGACCAAAAAAGCACGGCAGTAAAAGCTAAAACATACGCGTGCTTTTGTTTTTCCATGATTGTAGGGCAAGGTGGCCCTCATACTAATAAGTTTATTTATTACGTTAGAAACTCTTGCGAGGGAAAAGGGCTAACAACATGCACTCCATAACTGATTATCCAACGGTTCGCGAAGCGGTTCTTTACGAAAAACTCGCCAAAGACAAGGTTAGATGCGGTTTATGCGAAAGAAAATGCACCATTGCTCCGGGAGAAAGAGGGTTCTGCAAAACAAGAATGAACATAGGTGGAAAACTTTACACGCTTGTTTACGGGGATTTAAGCGCCGTCGAAAGCCGTCCGATAGAGATAAAGCCCTTTTTCCACTACTGGCCGGGTTCAACAGCCCTAACCTTCTCCACATGGTCATGCAACCTCACTTGCCCATGGTGCCAAAACTTCCAACTTTCAAAAAATTCTCCCGATCCAGCGAAAGCACGATATTTCTCTCCTGAACAAATCTTGGAAATGGCGTTCCGCACGGGGGACGCTGGCGTCTGCGCAAGTTTTCAGGAGCCTACCTTGCTCACGGACTGGAGTCTTCACCTTTTCAATTTAGCGAGCGCTAGAGGCTTGTACTGCTGCTACGTTTCTAACGGTTATATGACGTTGGATGCGTTGAGGCTCCTGTGGGAAGCCGGAATGGACGGACTTAAAATAGACGTTAAAGGCGACGCGGAAACATATGCGAAATACTGCGGTGGAGTAAACGTCGAAGTTGTATGGCGAAACATCCGGGAAGCGCGCAAAATGGGATTCCACGTAGAAGTCGTCAACCTAGTCATCACCGGCATAAACGACGATGAGGCATGCCTAGAACAGATCATCGAAAGGCACTTGAAAGAAGCTGGAGCCGACACGCCCATACATTTCACTCGTTATTTTCCCGCCTATAAATTTCGAAAGCCGCCTACCCCAATTAAAACGCTTGAAGACGCTTACGAGGCAGCGCGGAAGGCGGGAATACGGTTTCCATACATAGGCAATGTTTCCGGACACCCGTATGAGAACACTTACTGCCCTGAATGCGGCGAAATACTCATCAAAAGACACGGCTATACAGTAATCAGATACAAGATAACCCGAGACAAAAAATGCCCAAAATGTGGAACAGAAATCCCATTGAGAGGAGAACCGGCTGAGCAACTAGCCAAATAAAATGTTGTTAGGGTATATGCAAAATAATTATTAAGGGGTGCTATAATAAAAAATGTGTAATCAGCTGGACGATTTGATTTGAAGAGTTTAAAAGCTTCGAGAGTAGAGGATTTTAAGTCTAAGCCTATCATTGTTTCATCCGCTTCTCCTGTATCCGAAATTATAGGAACCCTCGAACATAACAACGCCTATGAAGTTTTCATTCAAGAAGAAGATAAGGTTAGCACAATTACCCTGAGAGAAATACTGAAGGCGTCGGACATCTCCATGAGTGCTTCTTCGCTTATGTTTCGTGTCCCCAAGCTTTCGTCCGATGACACAGTTGGAAAAGCCGCTAAACTCATGAATGATTATAGACTAAGAGCTTTACCTATAGTCAGCGAAGGAACAATAGAAGGCGCGGTCACCACCCAATCTTTATGTCAAGCTCTCCTATCGGTAAGGATGTTTCGACGTGTTAAGATAACTAAAGTAATGACGAAGAAACCGACAACCATAGATGCAGAAGAATCCATATCAAAGGCTCGTAGCCTAATGCTCAACAAGGGTGTAGATCATCTACCTGTCTTAGATTCAGGAATGCTATGCGGGATTCTGCTCTCGAATGATATCGTTCTTTCTATGTTTCCCAAAGAAGGATTAGAGCGAGGAGCATTTGTCAGTGAGCCGTCAAGCTATTTAAATATCAAGGTTTCAGGATTCATGGACTCGAAGGTTCTGGTATGCGACCCGAAGGAAAGGGCGTCGGCGGTATTAAAGAAAATGATAGAGAATGAGAAAACCTACTACGTGGTGCACCATTGGCGTGAGATTCAAGGCATAGTGACCTACCGGGATTTTACCTATTTTCTAGCCGAACCGGAGAAACTTGATATTCCAGCGTATATTGTGGGGTTACCCGACGACCCTTTTGAAAGTCAATTAGCCAAAATAAAATTTATGAGGAACGCCAAAGCATTACGTAAGGCCTTCCCGAAAATAGAGGAAATACGTTCAACAATCAAAACAAAAAACGTTTCAGGTGACAGATGCAGATACGAGGTCAACGTCTTAATCGAAGCCTCGGGAAAACGTTACGTATACTCGCAAGAAGGCTGGGAGCTCCCCTCAATCTTTGACCTAATTACAGAAAAAATGATGAAACTTTTAACAAAAAGACGCAAGAGATGGAGAAGAAACGTAAAGAGATTCCCTTAACACATCTAAGCCTTCGCATGTTAAAGAAACATAGGAAGACCGCTAAAGCTGTTAAATGAGGCAAAACATCTTAATAGAGGCAACATTCGAATACGTAATTGGCGTAAACGTCCGCCATGTTTGAAAGGGCCCGTGGTCTAGTTTGGATTAGGACGCTGGCCTGCGGAGCCGGAGGTCCTGGGTTCAAATCCCAGCGGGCCCGCCAAAGACCATAAAAGGCTAGGATGTGTATAGGGTAGAAGTGTGGTGTGGTATGCGTTTTTCTAGGGTTGAGTTGGCTCGTATGATTGATTCGACTGTTGTTAAGGCTACTGCTACTCGGGCGGATGTGGAGAGATTGTGCCGTGAAGCCGTGGAGTATGGTTTTGGCTGTGTTTGTGTTAATCCGGTTTATGTTTCTCTTGCTTCGCGGCTTTTGGCCGGCACACCGGTAAAGGTTTGTTCCACGGTTGGGTTTCCGTTAGGGGTTTCTATTCCCGCTGTGAAGGGGTTTGAGGCGAAGAAGGCTGTAGAAGACGGTGCAACAGAGCTGGATATGGTTATGAACTTAAGCGCTTTCAAGTCCGGAGACTACTCGCTTGTCAAGAAAGACATTGAGGCGGTTTTGGAAGTGAAAAATCTTTATTCAAAAAGGATAGTTGTGAAGGTTATCATCGAAACCGCATTTCTGAATAGCGAAGAAATTGTTTCGGCATGCAAGCTCTGCAAAGAGGCTGGCGCCGACTTTGTCAAGACTTCAACGGGCTTGTTTGGTAAGGGCGCCACAGTTGAGGATGTAAGGCTTATGCGAAAAACCGTGGGCGAGGACGTGGGTGTCAAAGCCGCTGGTGGAATCCGAACATATGCTGACGCTTTAAAAATGATTGAAGCTGGAGCTAACCGCATTGGAACGAGCACGGCTGCAGCCATAATTGAAGGCTGCTCCTAACACGGCTACATTTTTTCCGGAGCTTTTACTCCGATGAGCGTGAGGGCGTTTCTTAGCACTATTCTTGTGGCGTTTACGAGCGACAGCCTCGCGTCGCTGAGCTCGGGGGGCTGCGCCTTTATCACCGGCAACGAGTTGTAGAAGGTGTTAAACTTGTCTGCGAGTAGGTTTGCATGTTCAGCTATGAGGTTCGGCTTTAGGTTTTCCGCTGCTTCTATGAAAATTTCTGGAAAACGGGAAATCATGAGGATTATTTCATGTTCTACCGGCTGCGCTAATAGCTTGTAGTCTGGTTTTTCCGGTTTTCTCGCAGCTTTCCTCATTATGCTGCATGCTCTTGCATGGGTGTATTGTATGTATGGCGCGCTGTTTCTCTCGAAGTTTAAGACGCGTTCCCATGTAAAAACTACGGGTTTGGCGGGGTCTACTTCGACCAAGGAGTATTTTACCGCGCCGACGCCTACGAACTCAGCTATCGCGCGTTTTTCCTCTTCCGACAAGTGCGGCGAACGTTTCGAAACTTCGGCGTAGGCTTTTTCCACAGCTTCGTCTAACACTTGGTCGAAGGCTATATAGCGTCCCTTTCTGCTAGCCATCTTGTATCCGGGCAGCGTAACGAGGTTATAGGCGAAGTGCACCAAGTTTTCAGCTTGCTCGCCGTAGCCCAGCGCGTACAACGCAAGCTTTAGCTGCAGCTGGGCTAATGTTTGTTCCATTCCAATGACGTTTATGACTTTTTCCGCCTTTTCAAGCTTCCATATGCTGTAGGCTATGTCCCGCGTCGTGTAAAGCGTGGTGCCGTCGGCACGCATAAGCGTTAAAGACGGAATCTCATAGTCTTTTCTCAAGCCGAGTTTCGGTTTAAGTTCGAAGTCATCCGCCACTTTCTCAGCGTCGAACTCCAGAACCCCCGCTGACTGGAAAACATACGGCGTGCTTTTCAGCTTCTCTAAAGTTTTCCTCACGTGGCTTTTCCAGACGAAGTCGCTTTCCCAGTCCCAAGAATCGAAACGGATTCCCACTCTTTCAAAGGTTTTCCGGAAGCCTTCTAGACACTGGTCAGCCACTTCACGTATAAGCCGTTTAGCCGTCTCTTCACCTTCTTCGTAGCGGCGGTTAAGCTCATTTACAGCTTGCTCGGGATTTTCGTCCTTGCGGGCTTCATCTAGCAGTTTGTCGAAAAGGTTTCGATGTTTCTCGCGGAGTTCTGCTGCTACCGAAACCCAGTCGTCGAGTTGTCGTCTCAGCTGGGCTAAATCTTCGCGGAGCGAAAGTTCCTCCGCTTTTTTTATTTCTTTTTTGAGCCGTTCTATTTCGATGATGCAGTTCGTTATTGTATAGATTAACCCGATGAAATGGTCTGGCTTTCCTTCTGGTTTTGGTCGGCCTAGTTTTTCGTAGCCGTATGCGATTATGGCTGTTTGTCTTCCGACGTCGTCCACGTAGTAATGCGTCGAAACCGTGTGTCCTCGTTTACGTAGAATCTGCGCGAGGGAGTCTCCTAAAATTGGGTTTCTAGCTTGTCCTATATGAATTGGGTGAAGGGGGTTTACGCTTGTGTGTTCAACTATGATTTTCAACGGAGCCTCGGCTTTAACGAAGCCATAATCCTCGTCTAGCTCCTCAGCGGACTCGAAAGTTAAACTCGCAAGTTTCTCAAGGTTAACGTGAAAATTTACGTACCCTGCTCCAGCTGCCTCTACGGATTCAACCAGCGTAAACGGCGTAGAAGAGATTTCCGCAGCTATCTTTTCAGCTAGGCTTCGGGGTTTTTCGCCTATCCGTTTAGATAGTTCGAAGCAAAGGGATGACGCGAGTTCGCCGAGTTCTATGGAAGGCGGAATTTCCAAGACGGTTTTCGGCAAGGAAACTTCTGGAAAAAGCCGGTTTACTGCGTTCCTTAACAGTTTTTCGCATTCGCTTCGGAATTCTCCAAACGGATTAGTTGAAACCATGCCTTATCGAGCCCTACGGCATAAGCTATTAGGTATGTTATCGCTCATAAGCAAAACGGTTCTCAGCGGCTCGTTCCGAGAAAACTCCTTATTTTTTCCGCTAAGCGTTCAGGCTCTTCTACGGCTTCTCCATCCCAGAGCAGATAAGGAAGCGCCCACGCATCGGTGAAATTCCACTGTTGGATTCCGGTTCGGCTTATCACCCGCAGGTTCACGTCGAAATACTCTAAATGCCTGTCCATAGGTCCAGAGACGAGCACGGCGTTAAAACTGACATATCCCTGCGCGTGATAAAACTTGAGAATTTTCACGAGTCCTTCGCCGAGTCCCCGCCACTCCTCGTCGTCTAGCTCGAGCAGATTGGATTTTCCACGTATTATGGCATGCACTTCGTTTAATCCTCGCTGTGGAGCGAAGGGAACAAGCCATTCCACGCCCTTTGTTTCGAAGAGATACCGTTCTTTCCCCTTTTCCACAGCTAACAAGTCACTCCAGAAACTTGAACCATTTTCCCTCCAGTATTCTTCGCTTCGATTTATCAGCAGCTCTGTCAGATAGAAAGGTCTATCCCTAGCTAGCACTTGCATGTGTGGGTGAAAGATAGATGAGCCAGCTGGCGGGAGATAGTTGAAAATGAACGCTGGAAACTTTATCTCCGGCTCCACCGCGTTAAGCTTTTCAAGATAGGCTGCCCCGGCTTTGAAACCGTTAAAGAACTGTTCGGCTGTAAACTCGTTGAGCTTCAAATGGTGCCTTTTCGACAAGACCACGAGGACACTTCGCTCCGCATGTCCCAACAAGTTCGGAAACGCAACAGCCTCTCCAACAAATATTCTCCCTTCTCTGAGAAACTCCCTAGGAAACATAGGGGTCTTTTCCTTAACGTTTTCGGGGCAGAAAGGACAATTAACTCGGGTCTTCTCAACCAGCGATTTCAGCAAAGCCTGATCCGAGCTCAAGAATTTTCCCACATAATCAAGCATGCCCGGAATAACCGTTGTGTTCCGTTTAGTCAATGGGTCTGCCCTATACTCGAAAAGCAGCACTGTTTCCTCGAAATTCCTCAAAGGATTTAAAATCTTCGCATGTTTAATCGTCTTCTCAAACTTTATCATCTCGTTCTCCCCTCCTTATGCGAAGGTTGCTATTCCTTAGCCAAGCCTAAATTTCTGCTTAAACCTTCCGCATCGAACTTTAGGAAATATCGTTTAAAGTCCACCGGATTAAAAGTTATTAACATTTAATGGTTACCTTTCGTTTATGAATGAAGTCAAAATTCATGTGTGTTCGAACGAGTCTGAGTCTTGGGATACCCTTTGGAAGTGGCGGTGGTTTACGCGGGACGTGTGGGAAGCTGAATATTGGAAAGAGGAACAGATTGCATTGAAACCGGTTTTGTCTCTGCTCTCAAAGCTGAAAGTTAAATCGGTTTTAGACTGTTCGTGCGGGCTAGGGTACAAGACTGTTCTATTTGCCAAGGCGGGTTATGAAGCAGAAGGCTCCGATGCCAGCGCTGTTGCGATTAAATACGCACCTCAACTGGCTAAAAAACAAGGAGTCCGCATTAGATTTTTTCGTTCGCGCTATGATGAACTAAGTAGCAAATGCAAACGCAGATACGACTGCGTATGGAGCGATAACTTCGACGAGATAAGCACATACGAATATCTAGTAACCTCCGCCAGAAACATCTACTCCATACTTAACCCAAACGGAAAATTTGTTTTTTGCGCCTCGCCTGAAAAAGATCTGAAAAAGGTAATTGAAAACGAGTGGAAGAACCGGAAACGATTCGATATAGACCCGCCTTACAAGAAGGGTATAATAAAAATTACACGCGTCGAAGTTGCAGAGAAAACCCCTGAAGGAATCCTCGAACATAACATCTTTCTTATAGAAGAGCCAGAACTGTTACGAGCCGAAATAGCATCACTCATGAACCCCAGAATCAAATGGACATTCGAGGACTTCGATAAGGCACTAAAAACAGCCGGATTCAGAAAAGTCTACATGACCGAGGGCAACTGCGCCGTAGCCGTAAAACCTTAAAATATTAAGCTGGCGGGCCCGCGGGGATTTGAACCCCGGATCTCCGGCTCCGGAGGCTTGCGCATCATTTTGGATGATTCGGCGCCTTAATCCAGACTGGGCTACGGGCCCGCTTATAAGACGCTTAAGCTTCGGTTAATTCTTGGTTTATCCACCATGCCCTCTTTTTTCCAGCTTTTTCTCCGGCGTAGTATTCAACTATGGGTTTTCCTAGCTGTTTTTTAGATGTTTTGTGTATTTTTCTTAGGCGGTTTAGGACTAGCCACCGGTTTGTTCCCGCGTGTTGGGCTAGTTCGGGTGTGGTTGCGCCTTTATAGTGGAGCAGATATTCCATTATCTTTCGGTCTATTTCGTCTATGCAGAAGGCGTACGGGTTTATTTTTCCGGGTTCCAGCGTTAGGATTTCAAGTTCGCCCAGATACTTTGCTATCTTTTCGAATTTTTCTTCGAGCTGGCTAATTCTTTCCTCGAGCTCCAGTATTTTGTCCGGTCTAGGCGTGTGTTGAAGTTTTTCAATTATGGCGTCGCGGATGAAACTGCTTCTTTCTCCTTCTGGGATTCGTATAAGCATTTCCTTGTATACCTTTTCCGGGATTTTCGCAGAAATAGTGACCAGTTTTTCCATGTTCAATCACGGGTTGTTAGATTTCAAAATAACATAAACTTTGTGCTTTTGCTATGGGAAATCTTTTAAAATAAACTGTTCAACTCTAACTCGAAATGTGATGTGGAATGGAAAAGCCTCGAAAAACTACAATATCCCTAATCAAATGTGATGTAGGTTCGCTTGCTGGCCATCACGTTGTTCCGAAACCGTTATTGGAAGTGGCTGAAAACGCCCTTAGAAAGGCTCAAGCGGAGGGACTGATAAACAGCTACTACGTTTTCAACGCAGGCGACGACCTCGAGCTTTTGATGGTTCACGAGAAAGGCGAATCAAACCCTCAAATTCACCAACTCGCATGGGACACGTTCCAAAAAGCAGCCCAAAAAGCGCTTAGTCTGAAGCTCTACGGAGCTGGTCAAGACCTGCTAAAAACGGCTTTCAGCGGAAACATCCGTGGACTTGGACCCGGCGTTGCAGAAATGGAAATCGAGGAACGCGGCTCCGACCCCATAGTGGTTTTCGCCGCTGACAAAACTTCGGGTGGGGCCTTCAACTTTCTGCTGTTCTCGATTTTCGCCGACCCTATGAACACCGCTGGCTTGGTAATTGACCCGAACATGATAGGCGGCTTCAAATTCGAAGTTCTAGACGTTTTCGAAAGCAAGAAAGTCTTATTGAAATGCCCAGAAGAAATGCATGAACTTTTAGCATTAATCGGCAGTCCAGAACGGTATGTGATTTCCCGCGTCTGGCGAGCCCGGGACAACCTCATATGCGCCGTCAGCAGCATAACAAGGCTTTCGCTGATAGCGGGTAAGTACGTGGGAAAAGACGACCCCGTGCTCATCGTAAGAGCTCAACACGGGCTGCCAGCTGTGGGCGAAATTCTCGTGCCTTTCTTGCACACCTACTTCGTTGAAGGATGGATGCGTGGAAGTCACTGGGCGCCTATCATGCCAGTAAGCCTAAAACACAGCAAATGCACGGTTTTCGATGGCCCCCCTAGAATCGTGGCTCTAGGCTTCCAAGTCGGCAACGGAAAAATAGCGAGCGACGACGAAGGGAAACCTCTAATTAGCGACTTATTCGATGATCCTGCGTTTGATCTTGCCCGCCGTGAAGCTTTAGAGTACGCTTCGATTCTGAGACGCATGGGCGAGTTTGAACCCGCACGGTTAAGCCCGGAGAAGATGGAATACACCACGCTACCCGAAGTGCTTAGAAAGCTGAAGGACCGGTTTAAACCGGTTTAACACTCGCTTTTCGTCATTTTCGCCAGTTCTTCGCAGCGTTTCCTTACGGTTTCGTATAGTTTTTTCCTCAGTTCTTCGCCAGACAACCCTAAACCTCTGAGCAGGGTTACTTTTCTAGCTAGTTCAATGTCTCCTAATCCTATTATCCATAGTTCGAAGTCGCCGCGAGACATATGAAACTCTACGGCGTGCGGGTCCAACGTTTTAAGCGTTTCACAGAAACTTTGTAGGCTGTCTGCGTACACGCCTAGGGAACGGCCTATTTCAGCGTAGAAGTGGAAGGCTTTGTCCGGCGGCAGTGGCTGCAGTATGGCTTCGGCTTTGTCTCTTGTGAGTTTTGGGAAGCCTATGGCTTCTTTTCCGTGAACTGTTATTGCGTAACGTCCTTCTCCGAAGGGTTCCACGTAGCCCATTTTGTTAAGTCCTATTATGTGCATCATCACCGAAGGGAAGCCTATCCCTATTTCTTGGGCTAGTTCTTTCGGCTTCAAAGGTTTTCCTATGCTCCACATGGTTTCAAGAATAAGTCTCTTAACGGGTGTAAGCCTCATGAAACACACGTCCAAAACATACTTCTCTTCTTAAATACTATTTAACTTTAATCGTATCCTGATTCTCCACTGCATTTATATGAAACGTTTGAATATAGGTTCCAGCTAACTATGGTGAAAGGTGTCTAAATGAAGCTTGCTGTGCTGGTATACGAGTTCCCTCCTAAGATAGTGGGAGGACTGGGAACATACGCCGCTGAAATTACACGGAAGTTCGTGATGATGGATCATGACGTGACAGTGTTCACTATGAACGATGATGTGATTAGCCTTCCAACCCGTGAGATTTGGAGAGGAATCGAAATTCACCGTCCCCTACACATAGATGTTTCCGATTCTCTACCTGACGTAATCGCAGAAGACGTCAAAAAATGGGGACGCGGCATACAGTTCTTCTCAAAAATATTGGTGTACAACTACCTGAGCGCTGCGAAGCTCATTAACGAGCTTGTTAAAAAGGAGAGCTTCAAATACGACCTAGTTATCGCTCATGACTGGCTTTCCGTGATTGCTGGAATAACCGTGAAGAAGCAGCTTGGGCTTCCCATGGTTTTCCATGTGCATTCTACGGAGCAAGGGCGCACTTTAGGGCATGGTTCGAAAGTTGTTAGCAGCATCGAACACCGTGGTGGACAAACAGCTGACCTAGTTATCACGGTTTCCTACGCCATGAGGGAAGAACTGTTAAGCTTAGGTTTTCCAAGAGACAAGGTTGAAGTCTGCTACAACGGCGTAGACCCTGAGAAATATTCTCCGGAGAAGATAGACCCGAACAAGGTTAAGGCGTTAAGAGAACGTTACGGGATTAAAGACGAGGATTTAATGTTATTCTTTATAGGGAGGCTAGTAGGCGTTAAGGGCGTGGACAAGCTTGTTATGGCGATGCCTCATGTTCTGCAATCCGTTCCCAACGCGAAACTCGTAATCGTAGGATTAGGCGACCTTCAAGACTATCTACAAAGGCTCGTGAACATGCTTAAGCTTCAAGACGCCGTAAAACTCCGCTTCGAGTTTATTCCTGAAGAAGAGCGAATCCTCCACTACGCGGCTTGTGACGTCGCCGTCTTCCCCAGCCTCTACGAGCCTTTCGGAATAGTGGCGCTTGAGGCGATGAGTATGGAACGTCCCGTCGTCGTAGGTGCCGCTGGGGTCAGCGGGATGCGAGAAATAGTTATCCCATGCGGCGAAGAACAGTGCGGTTATCATATAAACCCAAACAACCCCGCCGACATAGCTTGGGGCATAGTCAACGCCGTTCAAGACCCCGAGCGAAGAAAGTTTCTAGGTAAAAACGGTAGAAAACGGGTTCTAAGCGAGTTCACATGGGATAAAATAGCTGAACAAACATTGAAACTCTATGAACGAGTAGCCGCGAAAAAGTAGTTTATTTATCTAAGCGTCTTCCAATCTTATTTGAGATGCTCCTCATGCGCGAGTTTATCCTCTATTCTCGGAAAGGCAGAACCGACGCTCACTTTTCCAACATCCGAGACGCCGGAAGGCTCGACGTAGTCCACGAATGCATAGTCGCAAGCCTTTTCCTTTCCCACGGAATACGTCGAAACACGGTTTTCCATGCCTTCTTATGCGGTCCCCCATCTCCACCGTTACACATGAAAATAGACGGCGCCACAATTAGAGATGTTCGCACAGACCAGCAGACGTGGATAGAAATCTTCAGAAAAGTCCTATCTGGAAAGTCCCACCCAGGAATAACCGTGGAAAAAAGAAGTTTTGAAAGCCTTCTCCGAGAGCTTTCCAGCAACGCTGATGTTTTCGTTTTAGAAGAAGGTGGAAAAGACGTTTTCGACGTGGATTTCGGCGAGCATCCAGTTTTTGTTCTCGGCGACCATATAGGCTTACCTCGAAAGGTTGAGGGATTCGCGTTGCGTTACGGAGAAAAAATTTCCTTGGGCAAGCAGCCATACCTCGCCGCCAGCTGCATCACAATTCTAAACTACATATTAGACCGTATTGAAACTGGAAAACCTTTAGAAAGGAGGGAATAGCTCTTGAAGCAAAGCCCTGTTTGCGTCATGACCATTGCTGGCTCTGACAGCAGCGGAGGCGCAGGAATAGCTGCGGACTTAAAAACATTCGCCGCTGTTGGCGTCTACGGCACTTTCGCTATAACCGCTGTAACAGCTCAAAACACCCTAGGCGTCGAGGAAATATTTCCCATTCCAGCGCAAACCGTAAAACAGCAGATAGAAACAACTCTTGCGGATATTCCAGTAAAAGTAGTCAAAACAGGCATGCTCTACACAAAGGAAACAATCGAAGCCGTGGCTGAACTCGTCTCTAAGTTTAAACTAAAAGCTGTCGTAGACCCCGTTTTCAGAGCCGGAACCGGCGCTATGCTCATCCGAGAAGATGCGAAAAAGGCTTTGGCTGAGAGCTTAATTCCTAAAGCCTACGTTTTGACCCCGAACCGTTATGAAGCCGAAGACTTGGCTGGAATGCCCATTCGTGACGTTGAGGACATGAAGAAAGCCGCAGAGAAAATTGCTCGTCTCGGCGTAGACGCGGTTATAATCAAAGGCGGACACGTAGAATCCGAGGAAACCGTGACAGACATCCTCTACCACAAAGGCGAGTTCTACGCTTTCACTAAGCCTCGAATAAGGATTCAAAC
>QMXC01000004.1 GCA_003661945.1 Candidatus Bathyarchaeota archaeon
TTTATGATAACGAACAACTCGCTAAATTCGCAAATTCGCTACTTGACAAACATTTCATATGGAGCTTGGGAAAAATACTTAGGGAAAACGCCTTAATAGTCGTGTCAAGATGTATTCCAAGAAAAGAGTTTCGTAACTTCGTAGACTTCCTATCAGATCTGGCGAGAAAACAGATAGTGAAGGACTATACATATTGGCTTTTTGATTATGCAGATGTTTCGCAACAGCCGATCCCATACAATCTTTTCAGAAAGAACCGATGGATATACGAACACGAGAAACATATGGCAAAGCTCGAAGAAATGGTTAGGCAGTTTCAGAAAAATTCGTAGAAAGCCTGCTGAAGCATCTTACGCCAAATAAGACGCTGCTGTTTCAGAAGCAAGTTTTATTCTATAAGCTTGCTATACACTCATCGGCGATGAAGAAAACTCTAGTGCTAAAGGTCAGTCCCGTACGACCAAAAATCGAAGTGATACGTGTAGCAGCTAGAATCATCCAGAACGGTGGACTAGTAGCTTTTCCAACCGAAACGGTGTATGGGCTAGGCGTTGACGCGTTAAATCCGAAAGCCGTAAAAGCCATGTTTAAGGCGAAGAAGCGTCCTCCAGACAATCCACCTATAATTCACGTAGCGGACAAAAACGACGTATACATGCTCGCGAAGAAAGTTCCGAAAGAAGCTGAAAAACTCATGGAAGCCTTTTGGCCTGGTCCTTTAACGGTTATACTTGAAAGGTCTAAACTTGTGCCCGACGTGACGGTTGCTGGTTTAAGCACAGTTGCCATAAGAATGCCTCGGCACAAGGTTGCTTTAGCGTTAATTCGGGAGTCAAAAACACCGATTGCTGCTCCAAGCGCGAACTTGGCGGGACGCCCGAGCCCAACTACAGCGGAGCACGTTTTGAAGGATTTAAACGGAAGAATTGACATGGTTTTGGACGGTGGACCAACACGGATAGGGGTTGAATCAACCGTTATTGATTTGACGGTGAAACCGCCTCAAATACTTCGCCCAGGCGGAACTACATACGAGAAACTCGTGAAAGTTTTGAAAAAAGTTGAACTGCACCCGGTTGCGGTCGCTGACAAGAAAGTGAAGATTTTGTGGGCTCGTTCACCGGGAGTAAAGCATAGGCACTACGCGCCTAGAGCCAAGCTAATACTCGTGGAAGGACAGCGAAAGGAAAAGGTTGTTGAGAAAATACAGGAGCTCGCTGACAAGTTCATGAGAGAAGGGAAAAAAACCGGTGTTTTAGCTACCGACGAAACTGCAGGGGGATATAGAGCGGACGTCGTAAAGTCTTTGGGCAGCCGAAGGAACTTGAGGACTGTTGCAAAGAGGCTTTTCCTTTGTTTACGCGAGTTCGACGAAGATAAGGTTGAGGTGATATTGGCGGAAGGCGTGCCTTTGAAAGGACTCGGGTTAGCAGTTATGAACAGGCTTCGTAAGGCTTCGGGTTACACGATAGTTAAGGCAGACGAAGACTAGCCGAAGAACACGCTTGCCAGCTCGTAAAGTTTGAGGTCAGCTGTTTTCCGTCGGCTCACAACTTCTCTAAGGGGAACAGAAACTATCTTATTTCCCTTTAACGCTACCATTCTGCCGAACTTCTTCTTTTTCACCAGGTCTATTGCGGCTACGCCGTATCGGGTAGCTAGCACACGGTCGAAAGCCGACGGAGAACCGCCGCGTTGCAGATGCCCTAGAACCACTACTCGTGTTTCGATTCCTGTTCGTTTCTCGATTTCTTTGGCTACGTAGTAGCCGACTCCGCCGAGTTTGATGTGCCCGAACTCGTCTACTTTTTTGCTGTAGACTATTTCTTTTCCACCTTTGGGTTTGGCTCCTTCTGCCACGACGATTATGCTGAAGGTTATTCCTCTTTCTCTGCGGGCTTTGATGTATTTGCATACTTCGTCTATGTCGAAGGGAATTTCCGGAATGAGTATAGCGTCGGCTCCACCGGCTATTCCGGCTTCGAGGGCTATCCATCCGGCGTGGCGTCCCATGACCTCCACGATTATGACGCGGTGATGTGCCTCAGCCGTTGAGTGAAGCCGGTCGAGGGCTTCGGTGGCTATAGAAACAGCCGTGTTGAACCCGAAAGTGTAATCGGTGCCCCACAAGTCGTTGTCAATGGTTTTGGGAACCCCGACGCAGGACAGTCCCTTCTCGTAAAGCTTGTAAGCAACAGTCAACGTGTCATCGCCGCCTATAACCACCACGGCGTCCAGCCCAAGCCTTTCAACATTTCTGAAAATCTTTTGCGGACCGTTTTTCCGTTTGAAAGGGTTAGTTCTCGAAGTTCCAAGGATGGAGCCACCTTTCGGCAGAATTCCAGAAATTGATTCCAGCGTTAACGGGAAAGTCTGGTTTTCCAGAAGACCCCTCCAGCCGTCACGTATACCAACCATTTCGAACCCGTAGTGCACTATTCCTTTCCTCACCACAGCGCGTATAACAGCGTTTATTCCCGGAGCATCTCCGCCTCCGCTTAAGACTCCGACTTTCAATCAAGTTTCACCTCCGTTTAGGCTTTGTTTGAACTTCCAAACAGACGCATCTTGCTTTTTACAACTTCTTTCATGGCTTGTCTAGCTGGACCTAGAATTTTCCGAGGGTCAAATATTTCCGGCGAAACCGTAAGCGTTTCTCTTACGGCTGCCGTGAACGCTAAACGTAGGTCCGTGTCTATGTTAATTTTCGAAATGCCCAGTGAAATTGCTTTTTTAATGTGTTCTTCCGGTATGCCCTTCGCTCCTTTGAGTTTTGCCCCGTATCGGGTTGCCTTTTCAATTATGTGCTGCGGAACGCTTGAGGCTCCGTGTAGAACTAGCGGTATGTCCAAGTTTCGCCTTATGGCTTTGAGCCTTTCGAAATCGAGTTTAGGCTCACCCTTGAACTTGTATGCTCCATGCGAAGTTCCTATGGCTACGGCAAGCGCGTCCACACCTGTTTCTTCAACGAATCTTCGGGCTGCCTCCGGGTCTGTCAAGAAAGCTTCCCGTTCTTCCACTGCTGTTTCTTCTATTCCAGCTAGACGCCCAAGCTCGGCTTCAACTGAAACTCCTTTCTCGTGGGCTATTTCAACGGCTTTTCGGGTTATCGCCACGTTCTCCTCGAATTTCAGATGTGAACCGTCTATCATGACCGAGGTGAAGCCTGCGTCTACGCATTTTTTCACTGTTTCTAGGTCTTTACCGTGGTCTAGGTGCAGAGAAGCGGGCAAGGGCAAGCGTTTGGCGGCGTTTCTGACGAGCAAAACTATGTTGTCGAGCCCCGCGTATTTTATGGTGCTCGGGGTAGCCGCAATGATAAGCGGCGAACGTTCTTCCAGCGCGGCTTCAACTATGGCTTGAAGACTTTCGAGGTTGCTTATGTTGAAAGCTCCAACCGCGTAGCCGTTTTTCATCGCTGGAACAAGAACCTCGTTGTTTGTGACTAACATTTTCAATCCGTTCCCTTCCCTTTTTAGGTTGCGAATTATTATTAACTGTTTCCGCTTTTAGAACAAATATCTGTAAAACAAGAGGAATCAAAAATGATTAAAGCCGTCTTATTCGACATGGGTGGAACACTGATAACCTCGTGTTCACCTCAAGAAATCCTCCAAATCTACGACAGAATTCTGCGAGCGCATGGAATAAAGCGTTCTTTAGACGAAATTGCCGCGGCAAAAGAGAAAGCAGACGAACGATTTGACATCCGGCAGCTCGTAGATTTTGGGAGGAATTTCTGGATAGAATACAACAGGCTTTTAGTTGAAGAACTCGGCGTGAAAGAAAGGGAAGCTCGAGTTTTAGCGGAAACCATCGACCGTGAATGGTGGAGCTACGCTGACGTTAAGCTTCATCCCGACGTTCTACCAGTGTTGAACGAGCTGAAAGCCAAGAAAGTGAAGCTGGGGCTAATCTCTAATGGCTTAGAGAGCGACATAGAATATGTCATGCGGAAGGTCGGACTTGAAGGGTTCTTCGACGTGGAAGTCGGCGCTGACACTTTCAGAAGCATGAAGCCAGACAAAGAAATTTTCCTACGAACCTTAGAAAAGCTCGGGGTTTCAGCAGACGAAGCCTTATTCGTTGGTGACTCACTGGAAAACGACTATAAGGGCGCGGAAAACGCTGGGATAAAAGCGTTATTAATTGACAGAAAAAACGTGGTTGGAGACTGCCAAGTAGAAAAGATTCGAAGCCTATGGGAGCTACTTCGGCTTGTATAGCCTAAGCAAACCTTTCTATGCTTTAGAAAAGTGTTTATAGAGGAACTTCCAGTGGTGCGCGATCTTGAAGCCGAGTTTTTTAAGCAGCGGAACAGAAGCTTCGTTTCGTTCTGAAGTATAGAGAGCCACAGAGTCCATACCCTGGCTTAAGAGGAAGTTCATGGCTTTTACCGTAAGCGCCGAGGCAAATCCTTTTCGCCTATGTTCAGGAAGCGTCGCTGCGGGTCCGAGATAGCCGCGTCTTTTCCCGAAATACTCGTTATATTCACGGTCTACTCTCGAAACGACTACGGAGACGAGTTTTCCGTCGAGTTCCGCCACGTGAACCCATTCTTCGTTGAAAGCGGGGTCTCGTTTTTTCCAGTCTTGTATAGTTCCGGGGCGTAGGCGCTCCCACCCGTAAGCCTTGTTCACTAAATCCACTAGTTTCTGTTCTTCGTCGGGGCGTAGAGTTCGGAGAACTGCCCTTTCTGGAACTCGTGGAATGGGTTTTGGAGCGTTCAGCACCGCTGTCATGTGGTAGAGCCCGCCTTCCGGCTTGTATCCCCACCGAGCCCATTTGCCTATTTCCGGGCTGCCGGCGTCAACCACCGTGAAGATTTTGTCGCCTTTTACGAGCTGTTCAACTTCCCGCACCAGCAGCGTTTCTGCTTGTTCGCTGTTAGGCTGCCGTTCCACAGCCAACCATTCGATTTCCTCGCCCCATGTTCCAGATGCATAAGCAACTAAACCTTTGACCGCGCCGGATTCTTCAACGACCAAAACTTGAAGCGGCCTTTCCTTGATTTCTTGGAGAAGTTTTTCTTCGGTAAATGGTATGAACTCGTAAGAGTTTTCGTAACATTGGTTTAGAAGCCTAACCATGTCAGGTAAATCTTCGTTTGTAAACGGCCGTACATTCATTTGTGAGCCTCCTCAAAAGGAAGGGATACGCGGCACTCTGTAATAAAGAATAGCTCTGAACACGGAAACACGTGTCTCCACTGTGCTTTAGCTGTCTACCAGTTGGGGATTTCGTAGCGCCACATCACTGTTTCGCCGTCTGACAAGGGATATTTGTCCGCGCCTACTGGTCCGTACTCCCATTTCTGCTCGTCAGTGTTCCATGTCAGCCACATCCAGTAGTAGGGATGCTCATTCCAGACACCGTTTATTGCGTCTACAAAACACGAGTCATAAGCAGCCCAGTAGGTGTAGTTTACTACAGCAACCAGCTTTGTCGCATTTAACAAGTCGAACCCCAAAGGAATCTCGACATTGTTGAACCATACTACTGTTCCGTTTCCGTAATTGATGCATATGTTGACATGCATGGTGAAGTTTTCAGGCTCCACGGTATCCGTGTGGTTTTCTTTTTCTCCCTGGTATTCGCCGAGCAGGCGGCTATAATTTTCTAGCAGTTCGTTGTATTTGTCCACCAGCTCGTTGTATTTTTCTACAAGTTCTGTGTAGTTTTGGAACAGTTGCTCATACTGGTTGGAGAGGCTGTTGTATAGGTTGCTGTATTTGTCAGAGCGTTTCGAGGCGTCTTCATATAGCATTTGGTAGTATCCCGCTACTGATGCTCCTAAAGAAGCTACAACCAGAAAGCCTAGAAGGAATATCACTGCCAGTCTTCTTTCAATACCCATAGCTCTTTATCACCACCCCAGACCTTTTTAACTATTTCCACCAACGGGAAAAAGCTAATGAAGAAAAGGAAAGTGTTCCAGCCTACGTGAATAACCATGAACCAAGCACCCATTATTAGCACAGCTATAAAGTTTATTTGAAACAACATGGCGAAGCCGAGGTTCGTTATTAAATCATAAAGCAAAGTAAGCGAAGCAGCGATTACAGCCACTTCAAACATATGAATAAGCGAAAACCTTTCACTGTGCAAAGTTTTCCGGTATACTCCACCAGCGAACCCGATGATGCCCATTCCCAGCATCTGAAAAGGCATATTCAACCCGGCGAAACCCCAAGGTGAAAGAAAACCGTTGATGAACATGGTTAACGCCCCCAGAAATGCGCCAAAGGGTGCGCCGAACATAAAACCGGTTAGAAAACAGAAAAGCGAAGTGAATTCCACATTTGGAGGACGAGGAGTAAGCTGGATGCCTACACACAACGCTGTTAAGACGCTTAGCAGAGCGGTCTTCTTGCTATTCAACTATCTCCACGTCCTTATGTGAAAGGGTCGAGACTAAATAAAAAAGGGAAGGAAACTTTTGTGTATTTCCTAGATGGGAAATATGCCGGATTTGCCTCCGAGGGAATTTTCTGCGATGCCTAAAGCGGTTATCCATATCCTATCGCTTCTGACGAATCCTTGTTTTTCAACGCGTATCCATGAAGAGCAAAAAACTGTTACTGTTAGGCTTCCGCTGGAATCTGTTAGATAGGTTAGCCCCATAAAGAAGACGGTGGCGTTTTCAAGGGGCTCCCAAGAAGCAGATGTATCGTTATAGTACAGCGTTTGAACCCGAAGGGCATTGCCTATTTGCACTTTTGTAGCGTTAACGATTAGTTTGATTGGCAGCGCTGTCCATTCACCATAGTAGAATAGGACTTCTCGATGCGGTGGAGATGGAGGCGAAGTTTCGTTAAGCACGAAATTGTCAGCGCCCACCCACGGCATGACGTAATCCACGCGGTAAAGCCAGCCGCTCATTCCCGCAGCGTCTTCTCCAGCGACGCTGTAGAGATACAAGCCCCAAGCTGTTTCCTGCACCTTATAGTTGAAGCCGCCTATTTCAGCCGCTGTGTCGAGGGCGCCTAAAGCGGTTGGTTTAAGGAACAGATGCTCATTGCTCGCGTCGTCTATTATGATCGATGCAGAAACGAAAGTTCTTCTCCGCCAGATAGTTCGGCTACTTCCTTCGATTCGCAGATAAACGGCGAAGCCGTTCACCGGATACTGCCTATAACACAGCGCTACGATTGCATAAGAGGTTAGCAACGGCTTGTTAACCCACGGCGGATTATAAGTGGACCAGTTGAAGGAGCCGTCGGGGTTCTGAAGGCTCAACAAGTGGTCGATTACGCTGTTGCCGTCTACAGTCCACTCTGCGGGATCTTCGTTCATAGCGACTATTCCGCTTATTCCCCAAGAATCAGAGCCGCTGTTAGTTTCGCCCCAAGATGGGAAACCTCCATTGGGTTGCTGGTTCTGTTTAAGGTAGTTCCGGGCTTTTCGTATGCAGATAGAGGATTCGGGGCGACCAGCAGATATTAGAGCCATAATCGCCGCCGCCGTATCGTCAACGTCGCTGTCGTATCCTACACCCCAGCTCCATCCACCGTCAGGGTTCTGGTTTTCTTGGATAAAGCTGAGCGACTGCTGAATTATGGTTGAATTAACGGGTTCCCCGGCGGATACTAGAGCGATTACACCCCAGAAATCGTCGAAAAGATAGTAAGTTTCACCTATCTGCCCATTATTGAAGTGTCCTTTCAGCAATGCAACATAGTCGGTTCCGTTGATGTCGTAGGGATTCTCCCCAGCAGCAGTCATCGACAATATGAAACGGGCAATGTCCGACGGCTTATTCAAGTCTAACAGGTCGGTGTTGTTTTTCAAGTAGTCCACGATGGATACTCCAGCGGGAGCCCATGTATGTGGATCTTCCCCAGCAGCAGCTATCGCCATAGTTGCCCAGCTAGACGTAGCGTAATTTTCAATGCAGCCGTCCGGCTGCTGAACGCTTCGTAAATAATCAAGCGCATCTGATACGGGGTCAGGGTTTCCGAGAACTTTTGATGTTAAGGGTTGAAATATTGCTGTGAATAGGGTTATGAGGCATATGGCTATGATGAACGAGTTTTTTATTTTCATCTCTCCTTTCTCCCTTGGATGGATTATCCATCCAATTTGAATAGCAGAAACTTAAAAACATTTCGCTTAAAAGTTTTGTTAATTCAAGACAATAAAGAAGTTAGTTTTGCCTCTACATCTTTTCTGTTCTTTACGTTTTTTATTATGATTTTTCCGTTTTTGTATAATCGCAGTGTGGCTTTTTGGAATTCAAGGTCGTAGATTATGTTCGCCACTGAACGTATTAGTTTTACTTTTCGCAGAATCTTGTTTATGGCTTCGTCTTTCTTTTCGTATTTCAACACTACTACGAAGTCTTTTTCTGCACCACATGTTTCTTCGATTCGAGCTACGTATGTTTCTAGGGTCATCGCAGAGTCTTCCTTTACAGCATTTTTAAGGCTTCTACGAATCTGTCAATTTCTTCTTGTGTGTTATAGATGTAGAAGCTTGCGCGTACGGTGTGTCTTACACCTAATTGTTGATGAAGGGGTTCCGCGCAGTGAAAGCCGCTTCGAACCATTATTCCGAAATTGTCTAGGAAAAGCGCTACGTCATGAGAGTCGAAGCCGTCCACAAGAAAGGGAACTATTCCGGTTTTAATCGAAATATCCGTCGAACCTACAATGTGAACCTTTTCGAGTTCACCGAGTTTCTCCAAAGCATATGAAGTCAAAGCCTTTTCATGTTGCTCCACGTTTTCCATCCCTATTTTCCGTAGGTATCTGACTGCTTCCATCAAGCCTACCCCGCCGCTGATGTTAGGGGTCCCCGCCTCGAACTTCCACGGCAAATCATTCAATTCAACGGCGCACCGTTTAAGCACATTATCATATTTTACATGTCTAATCATGGAGCCTCCGCCGTGGAAGGGCGGCATATCTTCCAGCAATGATTTTTTGCCATATAGAACCCCTATACCTGTAGGCGCAAGCATCTTGTGCCCCGAAAAAGCCAGAAAATCCACGTCAAGCGCTTTTACGTCTACAGGCATGTGTGGAGCCGATTGAGCCGCGTCCACGATGACCAGAGCGTCATGCTCATGCGCGGTTGTGGCTATTCGTTTCACGTCGTTGATTATGCCTGTAACATTCGAAACTTGAGGCACGCATACGAGTCGGGTTTTGTCGTTGATAAGCTCCTCAAAAGACTGGTAGTTCAGTAGTCCGTCCGGTGTTACGTTTACGTATTTCACTTGGAAGCCTTTGAGCTTAGAGAGGAATTCCCATGGAAGGATGTTGCTGTGATGGTCCATCAGCGTGGTGATTACTTCGTCTCCGCTGTTTAACCTGTTGAGCGCGAAAGAGTATGCGACGAGGTTTAGGGCTTCGGTTGTTCCTCTCACGAAGACTATTTCTTCCATTCCATCAGCGTTTATGAAACGAGCTACCTCTCGGTGAGCTTCTTCGTAAAGTTCAGATGCTTCTTGCGAAAGGGTGTGAACGCCGCGGTGAACGTTTGCGTATGAATGTTTGTAGAGGTTTTCTACGGCTTTCAGCACTTGTATGGGTTTTTGCGAACTTGCGGCGTTATCGAAATATATGAGCGGGTTGCCGTTTATCCTTCTTTCGAGCACTGGAAAGTCTTTTCTAACCTCGTATGGGTCTAACATTATTGCTGACCGTCCATTCTTTTGGCAAGCCTTTCAGCGAGTTCTTCCTCTTCCAAGGCTTGTTTTTCCTCGAAGGTTAATTCTTTTGGAAGCCATTTCGGCGTATAGCCTTTTTCCTCGTAGTATTTGCGTATGGCTCTTCGAAGGGCGCCTACAGCTAGGATTCCGCAGTGAAACTTTATGGAGGGAAGCCCGCCGATTTCTTCAACTATTTTTTTCCACGAAACGTTCCACGCTTGTTTGAGCGTCTTGTTTTTAATCATCTCGGTTAAAATGCTGGACGTGGCGATGTTAGCAGCGCACCCGTAGCTTTCAAACGAGGCTTTTCTGATTACTTCTTCGTCGTCTATTTTCAGGTAGAAGGTTATCATGTCTCCGCACATGGGGTTTCCAGCCACGGCGGAAACCGTTGCGTCTTCCATCCTACCTAGGTTTTTGGGGTTCCGAAAAAGTTCGAGCACTTTCTGGTTGTAGGGGAGGGGAACTCGAGACATTAGGATACCACCGTTGAACCTACGATTTTTCTTATCCGCTGAACTGCTTCGGGAAACACTTTGAGTACATAAGCTATATCTTCTTCGGTATGTAAACGCGTAACCTTCATCAAAATGCTCCCATGCGCCGCCTCAAACCTTCTACCAATAGCGGTTAAAACGTGGCTCGGCTGCAAAAGCCTACGCGTGCAAGCACTCCCGCTGGAAACATAAACGCCTTTCAAGCTTAACTCGATGGTCAAAGCTTCGCCTTCACAACGCAAAAAGCTAATGTTCACGTTGTCCGGAGCCCGCTTATCACCAGACGGTCCATTCAACAAAGTATCCGACACTCGTGAGAGAAGCCCGTTCATAAGTTTGTCTCGAAGCCTACGCATATGCCCAATGTTTTTGTCCAAATCAGTGAACGTCAGCTCCGAAGCCTTAGCAAACCCCACGATTAGAGGCGTATTTTCTATGCCCGGCCAAAACTTCTGCGTCGCGATTTGGCCCTCGATTATTTTTTCGATTTTTGTTCCCTGTTTCACGTAGAGGGCGCCTACTCCGCGGGGTCCAAGTATTTTGTAGCTGCTTATGGTTGCTAGGTCTATGTCTGTTTTTGAGAAGTCTAGCTTCATTTTGCCGTAGGCGTCGGAAAAGTCTGTGTGGAAAACCGTGTTGGGGTTTCTGGTTTTGACTATTTCTGCGGCTTCTTTTATGGGTTGGATTGTTCCTATTTCTGGGTTGACAGCGGCTATGCTGACTATGAGGGTTTCCTTGTCAACTGCTTCTTCAAGGTTTTCAAGGTTGATGAAGCCTTCGGCGTCTACCGGAATCTTTACTGTTTTGCAGCCGAATTTTTCTTCAAGCATTTTCGCTACGTGCAGTATGGTTACGGGCTCGATTTCTGAAACAACTATTTTCTTTCTTTTGGCTTTGGATGCTAAGGCTGCTCCTATTAAAGCGAGGTTGTTGGCTTCGGTTTCTCCAGGGGTAAAGGCTATTTCTTCCGGAGTCTTCGCACCGGCATATTTTGCGATTTTCTGCGCAGCCTTCATTATGGCTTCATAGGCTTCCCATCCCGGTTTATGAGTTAACGCCGGGTTGCCGTATCCCCGCGTTGTAAAGTAGGGCAGCATCGCTTCAACGACTTCTTCTGGAACCGGGCTTGAGTTTTCGATGTCCAGGTATACTTCCCGTTCAAGTTTCTCGTGGGCTTTGATGAGTTCTTCTACGTTTTCTATCAACGCTGTTCCTTTTCCTCTTTCGAAAGTTATTTAACACTGTTAAAATATAAACTTACCTCAAGAGAAGACGAAAAATGAAGCCGCCATGCATGACCATAGTCAAACATGTTCTCCCAGCGGTAAGGGCGCTCATAGCCAAAGACCTAACAGAAAAACACGGCTTAAGAAAAATCAACGCAGCCAAAAAACTGGGGTTGTCGCCAGCAGCCCTCACCCAATATCAAAAAGGACTACGGGGAAGAGACTTTACAGAGAAAATTTTACAGTCGAAAAACGCTATGGAACTTATCACAGAAACAGCTGAAGCCCTAGCGAACGGAGAGGCTGCTTCCTCAGAATCCGTTATGGTAAAGCTGTGTCAGATATGCCGCACTCTAAGGAAGGAAGGAATAGTTTGCGCTACACATTACAAGGAATTCCCAGAACTTGAAGGCGTAGAATGCACCGTATGTAAAAAGCAGTAGAAAAGGGTCAGCGCAGGTTAGTGGCGTTTTCACAGCACATGAAGGCTCTCCGCCGTCGCCTCACATCATCCCAGAAGAAGGATAAACAACGGCGCAATTTATCAGTTTCTCCGCATCTTTTAAATCAGAGACAAGAACATTTTACAACTTCCCATTAGGAGAGAGATGAACCGTGAAGCAGAAGCCAGTAATCGTCGTTCACGGCGGAGCTGGAACATGGCAGCCGGAAAGAAGTGGCCCGGGACTCGAGGGAGTAAGAAGAGCAGCTGAGACAGGCTTCGAAGTTTTGGCTCGAGGCGGCTCCGCGTTGGACGCTGTGGAAGAAGCCGTAGCGGTTATGGAGGACGATGGCGCGTTTAACGCGGGTTACGGCTCCTCTTTAACAATCGATAAACGCGTCGAGATGGAAGCTTCGATAATGGACGGGAAAACCTTACGAGCTGGAGCCGTAGGGCTTTTAAGAGACATTAGAAACCCCGTTCGGCTAGCACGGCTGGTTATGGAGAAAACAGACCATGTGTTCATCGTAGGTGAGGGAGCAGAGAAGATAGCGGAAGTTTTCGGTTTGGGAAAACGAAACCCGGTGAGCGAGCTTAGGTTGACGTATTGGAAGCGGCAGATGAAAGCCCTAAACGAGAGAAAATTCCCGCTTCCAAAGCTAGCGGAACTCGCAAAAGCACATCCGGACGTTTTCAGCTTAGAAACCGTTGGCGCCGTAGCCCTAGACAAGGAAGGAAACGTCGCAGCGGCAACCTCCACCGGGGGATTTCCGCTCAAGATTCCCGGCAGAATAGGCGACTCACCGCTTATTGGATGCGGCACCTATGCGGATAACGCTTGCGGCGCGTGTTCAGCCACAGGCGTAGGCGAAGTTGCCATAAGGCTTGTTTTAGCTAAAACCGTGTGCAACTATATGAACAGAGGAAAAACCGCGGAGGAAGCCGTTGAAACAGCTATTCGACTAGTGAACACGCGGCTACCCGACATTTACAATTCCATGGGACTAATCGCTGTAGACACGAAGGGAAACATAGGCGCAGCGCATAATTCGCCTAACCTCTGCTGGGCATACATGAACAATGAAATGTCGGAACCAAAGGCTGCGCTTACAGCCAGAAAAATAGAGGGAAAACTCTAACGTCGACAAGCCTTTGTGAAGTTTTCGAAACGCTTAAAAAGAGAGGCTGTCTTGAGAAGAGTTCGGACGTCGACGGTGAAGCCTTCGATGGAGGTGCAGACGAAGATGCCCGAAGAGGAGGAAGAATGGGAAGAAGAGGAATGGGAAGAGGAAGACTGGGAAGAAGAAGAGGAATGGTGAAGCCGCGAGCCTTCAGAATCCTTGTTTTAGCTTCTAGCTTTCTTTAGGTTACGTTTATTAGCTGTTGTTTCTAACTTTATGAAGCTACCAGACGTCTAGGCTGGCTTGAGGGAAACAATGGTTCGCGTTGCAGTATTGGATTCGGACAAGTGTAGACCTAAGCATTGTAATAGGTTATGTTACCGTTTTTGCCCGATGATAAGAAGCAAGGTGGAAGCGATAAGATTCGAAAATGAGAAGCCGGTTATTGTGGAGTCTCTATGCGTAGGATGTGGGATATGCGTCAAGAAATGCCCGTTCAAAGCGCTTTCGATAGTGAACCTTCCCGACGAGCTGGAAAAGGAATGCAGCCACAGATTCGGCGTTAACACCTTCAAACTTTTCCGGCTTCCAACGCCTACGCCGGGCGTTGTCTTAGGATTGCTCGGAAAAAACGGTGTTGGAAAAACCACTGCAATCAAAATCTTGTCCGGAGAGATAAAGCTAAACCTCGGAAAGTTCGATGAGCCGCCGAGCTGGGAAGAAATAGTTCAGCACTACCGAGGCTCAACCTTGCAAGAGTATTTTGAAAAGCTTAGCCGAGGAAAACTCCGCGTGGTTCATAAGCCTCAATACGTAGACAAAATTCCAAAAGTTGTTAAGGGAAAAGTTGGGGAACTCCTAGAAAAAGTGGACGAACGTGACAACGCGAAAAAGTTAGCCAAACGGTTGGAGCTGGAAAACGTTTGGAACCGCCGGTTAGAAGTTTTAAGCGGAGGAGAACTTCAACGAGTCGCCGTGGCTGCGACGCTTTGCCGCGAAGCCGACGTCTACCTTTTCGACGAGCCTTCAAGCTACTTAGACGTGAAACAAAGGTTGGAAACCGCAAAGGCTATTCGCGCCTTGATAGACGATGGGAAAACCGTTATGCTCGCCGAGCATGACCTCGCCGTAATCGATTATTTGTCAGATCAGATATGCATTTTCTACGGAGAACCCGGCGTCTACGGCATAGTATCCCACGTTCACGGCGTAAGAGTTGGCATAAACATCTATCTGCAGGGCTATATACCCGACGAAAACGTACGCTTTAGAAAAGAACCTATAATTTTCCATGAAAAGCCCCCGGCCACGAGCACAACAGCGGGCGAAACGGTTCTAAAGTGGACGGAAATGGAAAAACGTTATGAAGATTTCACGTTGACTGCGGAGCCCGGCGAAGTAAAAGCCGGAGAAGTCATCGGGATTCTCGGAGCCAACGGCATCGGAAAAACAACCTTCGTGAAGCTCTTGGCTGGGATTGAAAAGCCGGATAAAGGCGAACCAATAGGAGTTTCCGACCTAACGGTCAGCTACAAACCCCAATACATATCAGCTGAGTACACCGGAACCGTTCAAGAACTGCTGCGAACAATAGCTGAAAAAGACTTCACTTCGAGCTGGTATAAAAGCGAAATCCTACGTCCCCTCAACATCGAAAGGCTGTTAGACAGAAACATAGCGGAACTAAGCGGAGGAGAACTTCAACGCGTAGCAATTGCTGCCTGCCTATCTAGAAAAGCGAGGCTATATCTGCTGGATGAGCCGAGCGCCTACTTAGACGTCGAGGAAAGACTGGCTATGGCGAAGGCTGTGAAGAGAATAGTGGAAGAACGAAACACGACAGCCTTCGTGGTTGAACACGACGTCGTAGCGCAGGATTTCATCGCTGACCGAATAATGGTTTTCACGGGTAAACCGGGGAAACATGGAATAGCAAAGCCGCCTACAAGCCTAAGAGACGGAATGAACTCTTTCCTTAAAGAAATGAATGTCACATTCCGAAGAGACCCAACCACCAAGAGACCGCGCGTCAACAAGGAAGGCTCACGGCTCGACAGATACCAAAAAGAAATAGGCGAATACTACTATGTTAGGGCTCTAACAAAGGAAGAGGAATAAACTTGATAGAACTCGGAGGAGACGAGAAAAAACTTCTTGAAGCCGCGTTGAAGGCTCTAGAAAACGCCTATGTGCTGTGGGGTTGTCGTGTAGGCGCAGCGGTACAAGCTGAAGACGGAGAAATCTACGCTGGATGCAACGTGGAAAGCTGGATTTCCGGGCTAGGCATATGCGCCGAAAGATGCGCCATACACCACGCAGTCATACACGGCAACCGAAA
>QMXC01000005.1 GCA_003661945.1 Candidatus Bathyarchaeota archaeon
ATAGTAGCGGTCAAATCTAAACCGGAAGCCACGTTCGCTTTAGAAGCCTATACGCCGGTAATTGCTTTAACCGGAAAACTTCCCAGCAGAAATTTTATAGAAGCGGAAACTCCCTACTTCAACATCGAAAAAGACGCAGGGAAACTCGCGGATTTGGTGGAGAAACACCTTGGAAGAAGATGAAATAACCATCCAGGTAAACGGTGAAAACGTGCCTCTAAGCCCCTTTGTTAGGCGGATAATTCGGAAAACCGTGCTAGCCATGGTTTCTACGTTGAAAAAAGTGGAGATTTCAGGGGAAGAAAAGGTAGAGATAATCATACGGAAATAGTGGACGGTTTCAAGCTGGCTTTGAACTGCGGGGTTTGGAGATTCGGCTTAGAGGGAGAAAGGAGAATCCAATAAACCGAAAAATAAGAAGGGAAATTCTCCAAACCTTTCCGCTTCAAAGCCAGCTTCCTCCATGTTACAGCGCCTTGAAAGCCTCAAACCAACGGTTGTAAGACGCAAGCATATTCAACGAAACGCTGGGCTTACGCTCCTCAAGAATCTGGCGGAAATCACTCATGGTCAAAGGACGAGGCTTAGCAAGCTTGTTTCTGGCTTGACCCGACTCGAAGAACTCGCCGATAACCTTCAAATGGGCAGATTGACACGTGTCCCGAATGTCGCTTCCAGAAAAGCCTTCAGAAAGCCTAGCCAGCTCGTGCAAGTCCACGTCTGGAGCCAAGCTTAGATTACTCGTGTAGAGCTTGAACATCTGCAGACGCGCGTGATGGTCTGGGAGCGGAACTAGAATGCGTTTTTGGAAACGGCGGATGAAAGGCCAGTCCAAATCCCAAGGCTTGTTGGTTGCGCCGATGACGTAAACATGCAGTTTTTTACCCTTATCGAGGATGCCGTCCATTTCCTTTAAAAACTGGTTTCTAACTCGAACTTCGCCTCCTACCTCGCTTGAGTGGCGTCCCATAAGCGAGTCCAGCTCATCAATGAAAACGATGGCTGGTTTCCCGTTTAACGCGGATTTCCTCGCAGACTTGAAAAGCTTTGCAACATTCCTTTCAGCTTCACCCAGCCATTTAGACATTATGGAAGCCGCGTCGACAGAAATGAACATAGCGTCGATTTCGGTAGCCACAGCCGCCGCCAGCAACGTTTTTCCACAACCCGGCGGTCCGAAGAGCAGGATTCCCCGCGGCCAGCCCAACGGGAAGAGGTCAGGTCGCTGAACCGGGTAGACTATGGCTTCTTTTATGGCTTTCTTCGCTGACTCCAGCCCTACGACCTGTTCCCACGTGACATTAGGCTTTTCGGTTACTATGAGTTCGTCGTAGCTTGCTTTTCCACTTGGAGCTGTCTTGCTGCCCTCCTCCGCTGCTTTTGCGCCTTCCGCTGACTCTTCAGCTTCAACTTCGGTTTCCGGAGTTGCCGGTGTTATCCCAGCGTTCTGGAGCACCCGTATTCTTTCTTGGTACGCCATGGCTCTTTGTATGTAAACCTTGTTTAGACCGTATTCGGGATAAAGCTGAACGAGTCTAAGGAGAACTTCTATAGCTTTTTGATACATGGTAATTGCCATGCCTCTGGCGCCTTGTTTGTCCAGCCGAACAGCTTCCAAAGCGTAGTCGGTTGCACGTTTCTCCAGTTCTTGAGATGCGCTCATGAAGGTTTCACCTTTTAATCATAATTTTTCCTTTTTCACCCAAACTTTTCAAGGCGTTTTTAACCTCTTGACATGGAATGTTGAGTTCTTGCGAACATCGAATTAGGTCGATTTCGCCTTTCTGTTTCTTAACATACTCAAACACTATGTCTTCCAGTCGAGAACGTTCCAGCGTTAAGGATACTTTCTGAACTTCAATGTTTTTTAAAGAAAGGAGAGATTGAGAGGAAAACTCCCCGTCTTCGCTTATTTCGGTTTCCTGTCCAGCTGATTGAGAGCAGACAGCCGCTAGGGCCACCATGCGTTTAACGTCGCTTTCCGGCTCTCTGACCCGTGCTGGTTCTTCGGTTGGTTCGGGAAGTGAAGCGGGCGGTTCGGGAAGCCTTTCAGCCACCTGTTCTTCTAGAAGGTTTGTAACTTCTTTGAGGATTTCTTCTCCACCCGGAGTTTTCATGTTCACTGGAATGAGTGGTTCGTCAGCGTTCATTCTTGTTACGGAAAGGGTTTCGGTTATGGTGTCGTTCACCTTGTTCAGTTCTGCTGAAACGTCGGGTAATACTTCGTAGAGCTGCCGCGAAACTTTTTGGAGAATCTGTACTACTGGTTTTAGGTCGAAAACCACGTCGCTCAATTCGCGTATTGTCTCAAGCCGCAGTATTACGCGTTCGATGGATATCTCCACATGCGTAAGGAAGGTGAGCAGTTTTCTTACTTCTGCGAGTTCGTTGGCGCATATGGCTGCTCTTTCACGTTGATTATTCTTGAGCGCAGTGACGCAGGTTCTGAAGAGCTTTTTGTCCCTTTCCTTCAGTCTGAAGGTTGCTTGGCGAACTTTCTGATGCTGGATCTTCAGCGTTCTTATCGACTTCGAAATTGTTTCGCGTAGTGGTGGAGGGTTTGGACGTAGAAAGTTTCTGATGGCTTTTCTCCCTCCGCCCGCTACGCCTTCGGCTTACCTAGCCTTCGGTTTCTTCTTGGTTCTTAACGTAAACTATTACCGGTGGTTCTGGAAGCGCTGGTGAAGACGGGGGAGCTGGGGTTTCCTCTGATGTTTCCGCTACCGTTGTGGCTGTTGCTTCGGTTGTTTCTGCCGTTTCAGCGGTTTCACTCGGTTCTGGTGGTTTAGCCTCCTCTCCCAACAGTATATTGGAGAGCTTGTTTTTCAAGTTCTCCAATTCTGTTTTTTCGGCGTTGACGCTCTTGAAGCATTCCTGGATCGTATTGAAGGCTGTTTGGTAGGCGTTGTCATCTATTTTTCCTATTTCGTGTTCGATTTCGAGGTTTACGAGCGCGTAGTTGAGTTCTCGAATCTCGTTGGCGCAACTGTTTATACGCTCGCTTATTTTTTCGATGGTGGCTTGAGCTTCGGCCTTAAGCTGGTTTAACGCTCCTTCGAAGCTGTCGTGTAGTTCTTGATACATGTCTGGAGGGATTTTGCCTTTATTGCTTAGCTCCTTTAATGCTTGGTCTTTACGCCATATTAGGGGGATTTCGTTGCAGAGCGAGTTAGCTCGAACTTTTATTGGAGACAGAAGCTTAACTTCGTAATCGTTTATTTCCACGTGGTCTAGGGGATACTTCACAAATCTGCCGTCGTTTTGGCGGATGAAAACCGTGTTGAATCTACCGTTGGGGCTCACGCCGAAATAGGCGACTTTCCCAATAACACGGCCGTATTCGTCTTTCACTTCTTTGCCTATTGAGGGAAAAAGATTGGGGGTTTCAAAGTTTTCCAATTTGGCTCATCCCTCCACTGCTACGGTGTTTGCGTCTGGGTTTTTTCGCCGAGGGGTGGAGCAGGAATTCCTGTTGGAAGCTCTGGAAGTTTCTCCTTTATTTTCTGCTCCGCTACCATTGCTGCCTCGTTGAGTATCTTCTGTGCATCCTCGTTGGTGGCTTCGAAATTTAGCGTTAGTCCTGTGCTCTGTCCAGCGTCGATGATTATTCCGCTCAGCAAGTTTCCTATCTGCCCCAGCTCCCTTTCCGCTTCTGGGAACACGCCAGCCATTCCTGACTTCACGCTTCTCAGAACGCTTACGGCTGGAGCCAATGTGGTAACGATGTCACCTAGTTCTGAAACCGTTCTAAGCCTTAGCACTATTTGTTCGAGCGCGAGCCTCGCGTGCATTATCATTTTTTCCATTTTTCGGATTTCAGCAAGCTCGTTGGCGAAAACGTTCGCCCGCGCCATGTCATGCTTCGTGTAAGCGTCCACTATTCTAGCGAATATTGACTTGTCCCGCTGGCTAAAACGTTCGCTTGCCTGGTCTAGCTTTTGAATTTGCAGTTCCAAGCGTCGGATAGCCATGTCCAGACGCGGCTTCAGAGGCCCTGGCGGTCTTACTGCTTCTCTGATTTTAGACGTGAAAGGTTGTTGGTAAGAGCTTTCCTCCCATTTTTTTGCGAATTTCTCCGACAATTTCTATTCCTCCACGAGTAGGGAGGTATCCGAGAATTTTATTCATTGTTAATATGCCTAAAACATCCACGTATATACGTGGCGATAATGCCGTGTTCGGACATTTTCCACGGTTTAAACTCGGTAATAAAAGAAGGGCTTCGTTTTTTCGCGGAAATAGACATAATTGTGTAAGTTAGACTAAAAAGCTCCCTGTATTATAGGTCTACGCGGTAGGTGAAAACAAGTGTCTGAAAGGTTAAAAGTGTTCTTGATAATCGCCATGTTCGGATTCGTGGCTGGAGTAGTCGCAGACCTAGCATCGACATACGTAATTCCAATTTTACAAAGCTTGCTGCCGAAGTTTCTTCAAGCCCGAACATTTCTTTCAGGGATAGCTGGAGCCATACTAACCGTGGCTTTAGTAAGCGTGTGGGCATACATAACCGGACCTCAAGAAACCTAACCTCTCCACATTTTCTTTCAGAAACAAAACAACACTAGCGATTTCATAGCTTGCTCTCTCAAAGATTTTATAGATTTACCCCTATCATAAAGCTTCGAGGGAATAAATTGGTTGAGACAAAACTGAAAAAAGCAGCCGTGATAGGCTCTGGAACGATGGGACACGGAATAGCTCAGCTTCTAGCAATGGCTGGACACGAAGTGTTCATGATTGACATAAACGAAGAGTTTCTCAGCAAAGGCGTTGAAAGAATAAAATGGAGCCTAGGGAAATTTGTGGAAAAGAGGAGGATTAGACGGGAAGACGCGGACGCAGCGCTTGCAAGGATAAAAACGACCACGAGCTACGAAGAAGGATGTAGAGACATCGACATAGCTATCGAAGCTGTGCCGGAGAACATGGAGTTGAAGAAAACGGTTTTCGCCAAGATAGACTCCATAGCGCCCGCCCACGCCATACTCGCGTCTAACACTTCCACGTTGAGCATAACAGAAATGGGCAACGCTACGAACCGTCCAGAAAAAGTCGCTGGAATGCACTTTTTCAACCCGCCTCAGCTGATGGCGCTTGTCGAAATCATAAAAGGCGAAAAAACAAGCCAAGAAACAATTGACACGTTGATGGAACTCGCTAGAAAACTTGGGAAAACACCGGTCCTCGTACGGAAAGATGTTAGAGGCTTCATAGTGAACAGGGTGTTAGGCGCAGTATTCAACGAGGCTTTCTGGACTTATCATCGCGGCGAGGCTACGAAAGAAGGAATAGACGCTTCGCTGAAATACAGCGGCGGCTTCCCCATGGGATGGTTTGAACTAGCCGACTTCGTCGGGCTTGACATCGTCTATGAAGTGGGAAAAATTCTGCACGCAGCCTACGGTGAACGGTTTAAACCATGCGAAGAAGTGATTGCGCCTTTAGTAAAGGAGGGTAAACTTGGACAGAAAACCGGTGTTGGCTTCTACGACTGGACAAAAGGCAGACCGAGAATTCCGTTCAACCTTCTCGAGGAGTACGATGTTAAGAGGTCTTGGGCGGTAGCCGTAAACGAAGCTGCTTGGCTTATCTACGAAGACGCAGCAAGCCCCAAGGATATAGATACGGGGATGAAACTCGGCACATATTGGCCTTCTGGACCATGCGAATATGCGGATAGAGCCGGCTTAGATGGGGTTCTTGAAAGGCTCAAGAAGCTTTACGCAGAGTATGGCATGGAGCTGTATAAGCCGTGTCCGGTTTTAGAGGAATACGTGAGTAAAGGGTGGACTGGGAAAAAGGCGGGAAGGGGGTTCTACGGATGAATTTCGATTTGACCGAGGAGCAGATCGCTATAAAGAAGGCTGTTAGGGAATTCTGTGAAAAAGAGTTTAAGCCCGAACTTGCCCTCGAGCTCGACAGGAAAGAGGAGTACCCGCTTGAGCTTTACAGAAAAGCCGCCAAACTCGGGTTCACAAGCATGTTCTTTCCAGAGGAGTACGGTGGACAAGGATGCGGCTTGCTGGAAACGTGCCTTGTAATCGAAGAAATGTGTAGAGCCGATTCTTCCCTAGGCGTTGCTGTTTCAAGCGGGTCTTTCGGAAGCGAGCTTATCCTTGAACATGGAACGAAAGAGCAGAAGGAGAAGTATTTGCCACGTATCTGCAAGGGCGAATTCATTTCAGCCGCTGCTTTCACAGAGCCAAACATTAGCGGAAGCGACATAACCCGCATCGAAACAACAGCCACGAAATATGGAGATGAGTGGTGGATAAACGGCACAAAAACCTTCATAACAAACGCCACAATAGCTGACTTCATCATCGTCCTAACGCAAACCGACACAAAGGTTAGACCCACATATAGAGGCGAAACCCTATTTGTGGTCGACAAAGACGTAGAAGGCTTGGAAACGACAAAACTTCATGACAAGATGGGTATAAGATGCTCAGTAACGGGCGAAGTGCACTTCGACAACGTCAAAGTTACAGACCAACACATAGTAGGCGAGCTCAACCGCGGATTCTACCACTCCATGGAGTTCTTCGACGAAACAAGAGTGGGCGTAGCAGCCCAAGCCGTAGGCATGGCGCAGGGAGCATGGGAAATCGCCTTCAGATACGCCAAACAGAGAGAAGCCTTCGGCCAACCTATACTGCAGCACGAGGCGATAGGCTGCACCCTAGCCGAGCTAATGACCAAAATCGAAGCCGCGAGGTGGCTGACTTACAGAGCCGCTTGGCTGATAGACATTGGAAAAATGGACCCTATGGCGACTGCTATGGCGAAACAATACGCCAGCCGAGTAGCCATGGAAACCACAGACTTCGCCATACAAACCCTAGGCGGCTACGGATATCTAGGCGAATACCGCGTTGAAAGATACCACAGAGACGCAAAAATAACCGAAATCTACGAAGGAACAAGCGAAATTCAAAAACTCACGGTGCTAAAATACCTTCTGAGAAAATTCTAGAAGGCAGAGCCTTAGCAAGAGGTAATAATATAAGAGCAAAGCGAAGATTCAATAGCGTGGTGGAATGTTTGAGCAAAGCATATGAAACTATTAAGGTGGAAAGGGAACAAAACGTATTGTGGATAATCTTAAACAGACCGCACCGGCTCAACGCTTTTAACGACGTTCTCATCGAAGAACTCGCAGACGTTTTGGACACCGCGGAAAACGACCCGTCAATAAAATGCGTAGTAATAACTGGTGAAGGAGACAGAGCCTTCAGCGCAGGCGCAGACCTAACCATGTTTCCGAAAGCAACACCAGTAAAAGCGGAAGAATTCTCAAGGCGGGGACAAGAGGTTTTCAGCAAAATCGAAAAAATGTCGAAGCCGGTTATAGCGGCGATAAATGGCTTCGCCCTCGGCGGAGGATTAGAACTAGCCCTAGCATGCGACTTCAGAATAGCCGCAGAACACGCTGAGCTTGGAAACCCCGAAATAGTGCTCGGGCTCATACCCGGCTGGGGCGGAACCCAAAGGCTTGTCAGAACCGTAGGGCTACCTAAAGCGAAGGAAATGGTCATGCTTGGCATCAGAGTGAAAGCCGACGAAGCATTAAAAATCGGGTTAGTCCATAAAGTCGTGCACTACGATGAACTCAAAAACGAAGCTCGGACGCTGGCTCAAAAACTCAGCGAAGGACCGCCAATAGCCATGAAGTACGCTAAATACGCGTTAAACTTCGGAACACAAGTGCCACTGGAAATGGGGCTGCGGCTAGAAGCAGCATTGATGGGGCTCACCTTCTCAACAGAAGACCTCAAAGAAGGAATAGAAGCCTTCATGTCCAAAAGAAAAGCCGAATTCAAAGGAAAATAACCCTTAAACCTCCTTTTATTGTCAAGCGAATCTGCTTGAACTGACGTGAGGTTGATTATGAGGAAAGTAGCAATAATAGGCGCTGGAAACTCGAAATTCGGCAACAGAAGCGACGTAAACATTATGGAGCTTGCCTTCGAAGCCGTAAAGCCCGCGCTTGAAGACGCGGAGGCAACAGCCAAAGACGTAGAATTCATGGCGCTGGGCTCCACAGGCGCCGGAGCATGGTACGCAGAACTCCTTCCAGCCATAGTTACCGCGGAACACTGCGGATTAACAGGAGCCGGACTGGTCCGATGCGAAGCAGCTTGCGCAAGCGGAAGCGCAGCGTTTTTTACAGCGTACTCGGCTATTGCAACGGGTCAAGCTGATATCGCCATGGCTCTCGGCGTCGAGAAAATGCGCGAGATTGACACGCCTACGACTATGGAATGGATTGGCAGAGCAGGCTCTTATCTCTGGGAGTTCCACAATTTCGGATTAACCTTCCCAGCCTACTACGCGTTGTATGCAACTGCGCATATGGCTAGGTTCGGAACAACCGAGGAAGACTTAGCCTTGGTAGCGGTCAAAAACCACAAATATGGCTCAATGAACCCTCTGGCACACCTTCAGAACAGAATAACCGTCGAAGATGTTTTATCCTCGATGGTTATTGCGTATCCGCTAAAGCTTTTTGACTGCTGCCCCATCACAGACGGTGCAGCCGCGCTCGTGCTCGCATCGGAAGAGAAGGTTAAAGAGCTAAAAGTTGACACGCCCGTGTGGGTCGCCGGCATAGGCTACGCTTCTGGAACAGCAAACCTTAGTAGAAGACAGCACTACGTAGGGCTCGAGGCAAGCGTCCTAGCCTCTAAAAGAGCTTTCAAATCATCGAAGATTAAGCCGGATGATGTTGACGTTGCGGAGGTTCACGACTGCTTCACCATAGCCGAAATAATGGCTTACGAAGACGTAGGATTCTGCAAGAAAGGTGAAGGGGCAAAACTCATTCGTGAAGGACAAACAGAAATTGGTGGAAAAATCCCCATAAACCTTGATGGCGGACTAAAAGCTAAGGGACACCCGATAGGCGCCACGGGCTGCTCCATGATATACGAGCTGACCAAACAGCTCAGAGAAGAAGTGGAAAGGAATAGGCAAGCGCCTATGAAAAATTACGTAGCGTTAGCCCACAACGTGGGTGGAACGGGACATTACTGCTATGTGACAGTGCTGAAGAGGTGAAAAAATGACTTACATGCCTTCGTTAAGGTCTAGAGAGATAAAAATTGCGCCTCAAACTCCCATAAGTAAGATTTCACCGTTTTGGGAAGGCTTGAAAGAGGGGAAGGTTTTAGCAACGAAATGCCGGAAATGCGGAAAACTCTATTTTCCACCGACCCCGGACTGTCCAGAATGCCTATCCTCGGAGATGGAGTGGGTTCAACTAAGCTGCGAGGCGGAAATAGAAACCTTCACGCATGTTGTAGTTAGACCAGCATCTTTCCAGCATCACAAGCCCTACACAGTCGCCATAGGAAAGCTCAAAGAAGGCGTCAAAGTGCTCGCTTGGCTCACAGGCTTCAAGCTTTCGGAAATCAAAGTTGGTATGAAAGTTAAACTGGCGGCGAAAACCACTCCGGAAGGAGAACTAACCTACGAGTTTGTTCCACCATAGCTCGAAACAGCGGAGAAACCCATGTGCGGCATATTTGGCTTCGCATTGAAAAACACCGTAAATGTTCACGAAGCCGTAAACTTGCTCGAAATTCTTGAAAGGGAAAAAAGCGAAAAAGAAAAGAATCCCTTAGGCGGCTACGGCGCTGGAGTAGCCTTTTTAGCCCTTAACGGCGAAGTAAAGGTGAGCAAGGCTGGAAAGACCTCGAGTTCGCCGGCGCGAAAGCTCTACGAACTAGTGGAGAATGAGCCTACACGGGTTTTGATTGGACACGTTCGTTTTCCAATCCCGGAGTTTATGCAGACCAGCGGCTTTAAGGAGACCGCGCAGCCGTATCTAGCGCGGTGTCTTTCTCCGAACTTAACTGTCGTTTCGGTGCACAACGGTAAAGTAGCCAACTATAAACAGTTAAAGGAAAAACTGAAGCATAGGCACTTTTTCGAGTCGGAAAAAGTCGAATTTATCGACTCCGAAGTTATTCCACACTTATTCGAAGAACTCACGCTGGAAAAACCTTCAGCAAACAAGGATAACGCTCTAGCCCGCTTGTTTTCACTACTAGAAGGAGAAGGCAACACCGCAGCGATACTTCAGCTAAACAGTTCAAACAAGCTTTTACACTTGTTCCACAAGGGGAAAACCCGCGGTTTAACAGTATGGACAAACGACCACGGCGAAATAATCTTTTGTTCACGGGAAAACGTCGTTCAAAAGACGCTGTTCGGAACCTTAATTGCTAAAGAAGGGTTCAGAAAAATATTTGGCGCTGGATTCCGCGAAGATAAAGCTTGGAAGCACAGCTTCCGGATTGAAGGCTTTTTATAAACGGAGAGTAAGAATAAAGTTTTGGTTTCGGCTATTTTGTATCGGCGAAGCTTCTGATGAGAAAGAGTTTTACATGGAGTCCCGGAACAGTGGATTGGTGCAAAAACTGCGGATTTATTTGGTTTTAGGGCTTCTTCTTTACAGTTTATGCCTTTTCCGCTCTTGGCAATTTCATCGTTTCTGATTCTTTACGGAGTGTCTTTCTATGGTCACTCCCCAAGGGAAAAACGTTTGAAAACCGCATAAAATATAAGCGTTTACGTGGATATGCATTAAGCTCGGGGAGAGTCTAAAAGTGAAGCTGGAACACGCCTTAGCCACCGTACTGTTTTCGATCGTTTTAGCGTTAATGCTGGTTCCTCAAGCCTACGCGTTTTCAGTAGACATTGAAGCCGAAGTAGGGCAAGACATAGATATAGTCATAAAAATTGAACATCTCGATTTTCATAATTATTCGCTTTTCAAAGTGAACGAAACGAAGGTTGTTTCGAATGTTAAGGCGTGTTTTGAGAAAAGCTTCGAGGATCAAAACTTGACGGCGACGGTTTCGGTAAAGCCCTTAGAGTTCGACGAGGAAACTTTTTCTACGACCATTAGAGCGCGCATTTCGGGTTCAGACGTTGTTTATGTTTCCACAGATCCGGATTCGCTGAACCGAACCTTCGAGGTAGAGACTGCGTGGCGACGGTTCCAGCTTAACCTCACCGACGAATTGTCGATTAATATGACGGAACGGTTTGGTTACTGGCTTCAAAACTGGAACCGAACTGGCAACACGATAAGCTTTGAAGCCGCAAACTCCACATTCACGTTTGTGCTTCCAGAATCAGCTTCAAACATAGTGGTTGACAGAAGAGAGGTAATTATCTTCCGGGTTCCACCAAGCTTCCAAGACAAGCTGATTAACAGCCCGTTAGTCGCGCTTATAGGCGTAGTGCTCATACCCATCGCAGCGGCTGTTTATAGGCGGGTAAAAGCGTTAAGGTGGAAGATTAAGCGTTAACACTTGAGGTTTCTTCGCTTCCTAGAAGAAGGTTTATTAGCGCTTTTTGGTCGACTTCTGCTTGGGTTCTCCATCCGAGGTAAAGCTGTTCTTTTTCGTCTTGGATTATGTAGCCATACCTTATGTAGCGGTCGAGGTTTAGGTCGGCACGCCACTTCGGAAGCTTTTCCCTTAGAAGCTTTTCAACCTCTTTCCTCGAGGCTTTTCCCCTTCTCGAAATTATATAAGCGATGGTTACGGCTAAACCAGCTAAATCGTCTATTCGCCAACCAACCATCTTAGCTTCCTTCGCCGTCAGCGTTCCACGCAAGGTTACGAAGAACCTTGCCTTGTCCAGCTGTTCAGGCGTAGGCTTTCCCGCCGGACGTTCTTCTTCGAATACGGTTTTAACTTGTAAGTCCAACCGTTCCAGGTAATCGTCGAGGATTTTCAGAACTTTCGGGTAATCTTTTCCAAGGTTTTTTCGTAGTTCCCAGCCTTTCACCCCGGGTTTTTTGTGCCTACGATAGAATAAAAGATGCGTTGCACGTTTGAGTTTGCTGGCGTAGTAGGCTTTCCGCTTACCCCTCATTTATGGGTTCCTTCCTTCCATTTTTTCCATTCTTCGAAGCTTATTGATATGGGTATGGAGACGAGTTGTTGGCTTCTCTGTTTCAGAACGGGTTTGGGGTTGGGCTTTATGAAGACTTCCTCTTCTAAGGGGTAGATTTCGAAGGTTGCGTAGCCGTATGTTACTAGGAAGCTTGTCATGTAGGCGCGGTGAACCGTTTCTTCGTAAGAGTCGGCGCCGACGAAGTCCCAGTAGCTTATCTTTTCCTTCTTACGTGTTTTGGCTTTAAGTTCTTCCCAGAAGCGTTTCAGCTCCTCAGCGAAGGTTTCGTCAGCTAATATGCGCTCTTCTACGAGCTCTTCACGGCTCGCGACGCCCGTTTCAACTTCTTCTAGGACTGTTTCACGCCACCGCTCCTCCAAGGGCGCTAGATTCTGCCAGTAGTTTAGGGCGTTTTTTAAGCTGTGAAGTGAAATCTGCTCTAGTTCAACTACTGGATGCCAAGCTTGCAAGAAAAGCTCGACGATGGCTTCTTTTTCAAGGGTTTTTATTTTTTCTTCGAGGAGAAAGGGGTCTGTGTAAAGCGATGTGGAACGATGTTTCACCCATTCGCTTTGAAGCTTTATTACGGAGGCTAAACGGTTTATGGTTTCTGCGTCCAAGCATAGGTCGTCGAGGTCTTCCCATTCAGGAAAATATTCGCGGATAACTGCTATGACGTCATCAACGTCTACCAGAAACGGGTCTAAACCGCGTTCTTCAACAGAACGGCACATTTCGATTATCTGCTGAAGCTTTTCCCGCCCAAGCCTTTTCCTCTGCCGCTTCGATGCTTTTGTCGCCGTTTTTGACATGGCTAGGCGACCTCGCGGATTATGGACTTGCCTTCCACGTTTTGAACGGTTATCACGTGGATATCCTCTTCTGCGAAGGTTATCTGGCTCGGAGTGATAACCACGTACTGGGCATCCGAGCCTTTCACGGCTGAAATCAGCGTTTTCGCAATCGTTTCTCGGTTTCTGGGGTCCATGTGAATGTCGAATTCGTCTACGGCGCGGAAAGGCGAACGGATGTGCTGCTGCAGAGCTAGCAGAAAACTCATGGTAGCCGTGCTTCTTTCTCCCCCGCTCTGCGTATAAGCGTTTAGAGGCACAGGTTTGGCGCCCTTAAAGCCTACGAGCAGCTGCAGCCCCGCGGCTTCTATATCGTTTTCATTTACGAGTTTAACCTCGCCGACAGCGTTGGATTCCATCAGAATCCTCTGATACTGCAGGTTCACACGGTCTAGAAGTCTTCGAATAACAGTTTTCCAAGCCTCCATCCTTGTTTTAACCTCTTCTAGGGCTTTTTCCCTGTTTTCAGCCACAAGCTTGGCTTTTTCCTTAAGCTCCAAGTAAAGCTTCGAGTATGACTCATACATTTTCTCAACGTCTTCGGAAACGTCTGCCATAGCCATTAGATGTGCGTCAACCGTTCGTATATCGTCGAGAATCTCCATCATGCTTCTGACAGAAACTATTCTTGAGCCTTTTTCTTCTGCTTGAGCTAAAGCCTCCTTCAAGTCTAGGTTTGCAGCGTGCAGTTGCCGGTTTAGCTTTTTCAAGGTTTTCTCTAGGCTTTCCCTTCGATACTGCAGAAGTGCTAGGTTTATTTTACAGTCAACAACTGCTTCGTTGATTTTTTCCAGCTCCTCGTTTAGACGTTGAGTTCTCGTCCGAATCTCGTTTATGCGTTGAACCAGCTTGCCTATCTGCTCGTTGGAGTTTCCGATAATTTCCTTCAGGTTTCTTATCTTGAGAAGCTCAAAGGTTTGGGGCAGCGTCAACTGCGGGTTCCTCGGCTTCAGCAGAAAAGGCTGAAGCTGCTCCACTTCTCGTAACAGCCGCGTGCAAAAGGAAACGTTAAGCTCTTGCCGGGCTTTCTCCCTTTCCAGCGTTAGACGCTCCTCGTAGAGTTTCTGGCTTTCCATCTTCAACGTTTCCGCGTCTTTTTGAAGCTTTCCCTGCCTCTCCTCGAGTGCTCGAAGCTGCTCCTCAACCTCTTCAAGTGACGCTTGCTCCTGTCTGAGGTTTCGCTCTATTTCTTCCACGATTTTTTCGCGTTTCTGAACTTCTGCCCATGCGAGTTCTCTTTCGAGGAAACGCCGCTTGATGAGTAGCTGTTTTTTCTGTTGGTAACGGTCGTATTGTTCCCTCCAGTAGTTAAGCGTCTGCTCGGCGGATTCCAAAAGCTTGTTCACAGATTCCTCTTGACTTAGTATTCTGCTCAGCTTCTTTCTTGCCTGCAGAACGTTTTTACGGTAGGATTCCAATCCCACAGCTGCTTCCACGGCTTGAAGCTTTTCTTGAGGAGACAAAACCGTGAACCGTTCAACCATGTTTTGATGCATAATGATAAGCATGTTATCTGGGTCTACTCCGAACTTGGAGAGCATCCGTTGAACCTCATGTTTGGTTGCAGCTCGGTTTTCTATGGAAAACCAGTAGTTGCCATCCTTTCGCAAAACGCGGGTTAGGAAAACCTGGTCTTTATTGAACTTCGACACGGGTCTACGTCTGCCCCGTTTAGCGTTGTCCAGCACGAGAGTTATCCGTGCCTGGTCCTTTCCCCAGCGAATTAGGTCTCGAAGCCTTCGAGCCCTCTCGGTGTAAGACTGCCCCAAACAGACGGAAACAGCTAAAAGAAGCGAGGATTTTCCGGAGCCATTAGGTCCGCAGACTATATTTACGCCTGGTTTAAGGGGTATCCTAGCGTATTGGTAAGACATGAAATTTTCTAGGATAACCTCCCTTATCAGCATCGAACGGTTTGCCCCGGCTCGTTTCAAGTATTATGAAGAACGCGGGGTTTATTAAGAATTAGGCAACGTTTACCTAAAAACGGGGCGCCGCACACGGAGGGCTTACCGTGAAACTTTAAAGGAAACTGTAGATTTCAAAGCGTTTCATATTACTACTGCACAATATTTTTAATAATGTTTAAAGAAGTAAAGGCGAGATTAAGGCGGGAGAGGAAAACATGAAAACGAAAACGCTAATCGCCGTAATGCTTGCCGTGTGCCTCATGGCTTCAACCGTGACTTCAGCATCCGCAACGGATCAGCTTCTTAAATCCGACTTCAAAAAGGAAAGCTTCGCCAAGGTCATAGACTTCTTCGACTATGTCAGAGCCTACGCGTTG
>QMXC01000006.1 GCA_003661945.1 Candidatus Bathyarchaeota archaeon
CTACGGGGAATTCTGCCTCTATGAAACCCCGTTGTTAGGATTGTTGTGCCAAGCTTCGGGGGTAGCAACCCAAGCTGCGAGAATAAGAAAAGCAGCTGGAGACAAAACCCTCGTAGCTTTCGGCATTCGACGTATGCATCCGGCGTTAGCGCCCATGCTCGATAGAGCCGCCTACATAGGAGGCTTCGACGGTGTTTCAAGCCTAGCTGGAGCCAAAGCAATAGGAGCCGAACCCATGGGCACGATGCCTCACGCCTTGATAATAGTTTTCGGAAGCCAAACCGAAGCGTGGAAAGCCTTCGATGAGGTGATGCCGCCTGAAGTGCCGCGGATAGCGCTCGTAGACACATACTACGACGAGAAAATGGAAGCCTTGATGGCTGCAGAAACCTTGAAAAAGCGGTTGTTCGGCGTTCGGCTGGATACACCTTCCTCGCGCAGAGGGGACTTTGCCGAGATAATTCGCGAGGTAAGATGGGAACTCGACATAAGAGGCTACACGCACGTGAAAATATTCGTTTCCGGAGGAATGAACGAGGAGTCTGTTAAGGCTTTAAGCGAAGCTGGGGCGGACGCCTTCGGGGTTGGAACATCCGTCAGCAACGCGCCGACCATAGACTTCGCCATGGACATCGTGGAAATAGACGGTAAACTATGCGCAAAACGCGGAAAAATGGGCGGACGAAAACAGGTGTGGAGATGCCAACGATGTTTAACAGACACCGTGCTGCCTTTTGATGCGAAGCAACCGTCGTGCCCCAACTGCGGAGGAAAAACCGAGCCTATGCTCAAACCGTTGATAAAAAACGGGAAAATCGTAGCAGAACTTCCAGAACCCAAAGAAATCCGCAGATACGTTCTCGAACAGCTAGAGAAACTCACAATTTGAAACGCGAACTGTTCTAACCTATAGCATTAAATATTCACGGTGCCGATTTCTACTGCGAGAACGGTGTCCCAATGCCTCTAGCTTACGCGTTTAAACGGGTAATTCGCTCATGGCAGCTTTTCACAGCTTTGCTCATAGGGATAATACTCGCCTCAACCTTCTTCGCTGGAATAAACATAAAAGCAGACACCACGGCGAAAAAGGCTCTAGAAGAAGCCCTAAAAGACGTCTACGTAGACATGACGATACAGTTCACAGGTTATAAAGCAGCCTCTTCTAGCCTCATCCTTTCCACAGCCCAAAAAGTCGCTGAAATCGAGGACGTAACGGGCACAGAGGTTGTCTCCTGGTATGGCTCACCCATCTCGATTAGCGAAACGGAGACTATATACGCGGAAGTTCTCGGAATACAAGAAGACTCCCGGTTATATGACGGATGGTTAAATAAACCCGAAGACTTGGGGGAGAACGAGACTTATATCGTTCAAGACAGTCATCTAGCGGACTACTTCAACGTGGGAGACCTCATCCAAATATCCTTCGCTAGAGAGAGCTATGCCTACGAGCCGCTCACGCTTAACCTCACCGTGAAAGGATTCGCAGAACTCGACGAAAAAACCCTTCAAGCCTTCTCAGCCTACGGCGACGTCTTGATCGTGGATTGGGAAAAAACCCTCCGCCCCTTCATAGATAAGGCTGGTCTTTACACGGGAATTTCCACCAAGATATTCGTATATGTTAACCGTGACGTTTTGATTTCCACATGGGACATAGACGGCTCGATAGAACGCATTCAAAATTTGGAGGTGAAAATCGTAAACACGGTAGGCGGCGGAGTGTATGTGCATAACCATCTGCTGTGGCCTCTTATGAGGCATAGATTCACAGCTATGTTTTTGAGAACAGCCCTCATCGTTGTTTCGCTCCCGGTTTTCTTCATGGCTTGGTATATGGGAACAACCGTTTCTGACGTGTCCTTCAACTTGAGGCGGCGTGAAATAGGATTGCTGCTTACGAAAGGGTTTTCTCGAAGGCAGCTATTGTTCACTTTCCTAACCGAAACGTTGCTTATAGGCTTGATAGGCGGAGCCATAGGCGTGCTCTTCGGCTTCTTACTAAACCCGCTTTTCACGACGGGAGAATACTCCTTCGACCCTTCGGTGCTAGGCGTATACACAATAGCAGCTACCATCGTCTTCGGATGCATAATCGCATTCCTATCAGCATTTAGGTCGGCAAAGAAAGCTGCGAACATGCCGGCTGTCCAAGCTTTGAGGGAATACATCTACATCGAAGAGACAAAACCCTACAAGAGGAAATGGCCGTTGGTCGCTTTGGTTCTAGGCACATATAAAATCCTAGTGTTTGCTTTCGGAATAAACGTTCCACAGATAATCATGCAGCTTAGACCCGGAAACTTCATAATCATGCTTATACTGGTGATATGGGCCGGCGTCGACTTCGTCCTCACGTTCATTGGCCCTCTGCTTTTCTTCTGGGGATTCACCAAAGTGCTTATTCAAGGCTCTTTCAAGTTTCAAGAACTCACCGCGCGAATTGTTCGCTTCTTCAGCGAACTAGGTGCTTTAGCAACCAAAAATGTTCGCCGAAACCCTGCGCGAACCGCCGCGATAGCGTTTCTTTTGGCTCTCATAGTAGGTTACAGCGTTCAAGTAGTCGGTCAGCTAGCCAGCGAAGAAGATTACATCGTGAGAAAAGCCTATGCAGACGTGGGCGCCGATGTAAGCGTCTCCCTTTCAATGTTGGATAACGCTTCATCCGCCCTAGAAACAATAGTTGCCAACGTTTCAGACAGCATCTCAAACGCCACTGTTGAGTATTCTTTCACCATGGAAACAGCATACGGAGAAAGGTTAGAAGCCCGTGCTGTCGAGCCGGAAACATGGCTTAAAACAGCCTACTACGAGGACGGCTGGTTCAGCGGAGCCAGCGTTTCCGAAGCCTTCGAGAAACTCGCATCAGACCCGAACACGATAATTCTAGAAAAGAACGTAGCGAAAAAGCTGGACTTGAATGTTGGAGACATCATACACGTTTACATACACCCATCGCAAACGTTAGATTTGAAGGTAGCGGGTTTTTTCGGTTTAGAAGCAGTCAAGCAGCCGGGACAGGTTTACATTCCAGAATATCCTTCAGGCGTGTTCTGGTCATACGTTCCTCAAATCCTCTACGAGCAATATAGGGAGCATGTGTACGCTTCACCGCGTATACTGCTCAACGTGAAAGAAAACGCTAACGCGACCGCTGTCGCTGAGCAGATTCGAAGCTTAGGCTACGGCGGTGTTGAATGCGTAGAAGAACGGTTGAAGGAGACTCCTCGAAGCGCTATCCAGAGCGGAACCCAAGACGTTCAGCGGTTAGGCGTTGTCTTCGCGGTTTTGGCTGCTTCCGCGGGTACGGCTCTTGTAAGCGCGGTCAGTATGAAGGAGAGGAGCCGTGAAGCAGCCATTATGAGCGTTAGAGGATTATCCTACAGGCAGATGCTCGTGGTGTTTCTAACGGAGAATCTAGCCACAGTTGTCTTCTCCATGATTTTAGGCTTGGCTGTCGGTTTCATCATAGTTCACGGGAACATATGCGCGGCTAACAGCCAAGCCTTCGGGCTGGTGATGCGGCGAATAGTTTTCCCCGTCCCCTACGCGGTTTTGCTGCTTTCATGTCTAGCGTTGATTTTTGCTTCAGTCATACTGCCCGTAGTCATCATGTGTCGACGCTACCTCACAAAACTTGAAAGGATGGTTCGAATAAGATGAAAGGGTTAGACATAACTGTAAAAGACCTTATAAAAATCTACACGTTGGGCAAAGTTGAAGTTCAAGCCCTCAGAGGCTTATCGATGGAAGTTAAAGCCGGCGAAATGGTTGCTATAATCGGACCGAGTGGAAGTGGAAAGACAACTTTGCTCAACATAATAGGCGGGCTTGACCGGGCAACCGGCGGCTTTGTAAAGGTAGGAAACATCCCTGTTACCGCGCTTTCCACGGGTGAACTCGTCAGCTATAGAAGAAAAACTGTTGGACACGTTTTCCAGACGCTAAACCTTATCCCGACGCTTACGGCTGCGGAGAATGTTGAACTTCCAATGCTTGCTTTAGGTGTTCCTAGAAATAAAAGGAAGAAGCGAGTAGCCGAACTTCTCGAAGTCGTCGGCTTGTCCGACCGCGCCCACCACAAGCCCGACGAACTAAGCGGAGGTGAACAGCAACGGGTAGCCATAGCAGCAGCCCTAGCAAACGACGCACCCGTACTGCTAGCAGACGAGCCGACCGGCGAGTTGGACACGGCTAACGCCAAAATAGTCGTCAACTACCTCGTGAAGATAAACCAGGAACTCGGCAAAACAATAGTCATGGTTACGCACGACCCAAGCGTGGCTAGAGCTGCGCACAGAATTCTACGCATAGAAGACGGAGTAATAAAGGCTGTTTTAACGCCGAGCGAAGCTATAGCTGAGGAAAAAGCTGTTTCCTACATCGACCAGCTGCGAGCGAGGATAGCGGAAATAAAAGAGCAGATGCAACAGCTTGACGAAAAATTTAAGGCTGGAAAGATAAGCGGAGACGAATACGTGGAAAAGAGGCAGAGCCTAAAACAGACGATGAAAAGCCTAGAAGAAGAGCTTCACCGAATGGGCATAGTCACATAAACCTTTTTGGGCTCAAAGGCTTAAAACTTCGGAAACTCCCCTAACGTAATCTATGGTTTTCTTCAAATCCAGCTTCAACCCGCATCTCCTACGGAAAAACTTCAAGACATTACGCACGTCGCGTTTCAGCAGCTCTTCAGCGTTAGGATGCCCACGGGACACGTACTGAGGCCAATCAATTATGAGGATGTGTCCGTCGGGTTGAAGCACGATGTTGTATTCGCTGAGGTCGGCGTGAACTATTCCTGCCTCAACGTAGGTTCGTCGGATGTTAACCAGAATTTCGCGTAGAACCCTTTTTGGCTGGGGAATTTCCATGCAGTCCACGAGTTCAGCTCCTTCAATCATGCCCATTACCACCACGTGACGGTTCTGGCTTACGGGTTCGGGAACAGCTATTCCATGCGAATAGACCGTTTTCAAAGCTTCGTATTCTTTCTCGGCGGCTAGCCGAGACTGGTATAGCCAGCTAACATGGCTTTGTTCAGCCAGATATCCCCTTTTACGCCTCGTCTGCCTAAAGCTTATTCTTCCCAGCCGGTGAAACTTCACAGCTACCCTTCGCTGTTGAGGAGTCAAAGCGTCGTAAACGTCGGATTCCTTCCCAACACCTAACGGTTTCCCAAAAGCCTCGAGCACGTCCGCTTTCACAAGCGCGTTTATAGCTAGACAATCATAACCAGCATAGTTAAGCACGTAGCCCAAGTAGGCGCCGCGCCAGCTGCGGATGAGCCTAAACTTGTCCAGACGCCCAAGCCGGAAACGAGTTTCCTCTAAGTTCAGCCCAGCGTATCGCGGAATGACATCCTCGGGCACGAATTCGTAATGACTCATAGCGAGTTCTATGGCTTGCAAAACGCGAATATCCCGGCTCTCAAGCTTTCGAAACACTCGAACTGCAACGTCAGCGTCGGACATGAACGTTCAACAAGAATAATATCTAGGAGCATTTAAAATACGCTTGTGCCCGCGGTCTCATAATTCGAGGATTTCCGTTTTCTCTAAGGTTTCCTTCACCATTTTCTCGACGTCTAAATTTTTTTCTGCAGCTTCCACGTCTTTGAGTCTGGCTCTCGTTGCGGGTTTAGCTGGAACTGCTGTGCAGCTTTTTGCTTTCCGTATGGAAACCTCATATGTGCCTATTTTTTTGGCTAGGTCTACGGTTTCCTGCTTGTTGAAGCCTATGAGCGGACGGTGAACTGGACATTTGTTGACAGCCGCATCTAACACTCGGAGGTTTTGAAGCGTTTGGCTTGCCTGTTCGCCTATGGACTCGCCGGTGACTATGCCTTCAGCCTCTTCCCTTTCAGCTATGCGTTCTGCAACGCGATACATCATTCGTTTGCATAGGATGCACGTAAGCGCTTCCGGGCATTTTTCCCGGAAAATCTGGAGGTTTCCGCCGTGAGGCACCACGTAGATTATATGCGGAAACCCCGCTGCCCATTCAAACAACGCCTTGGCTGTTTCCAATGCTCTTTCCGTTGTTGTTTCGTCTGTGAAAGGCGTGTTATCGAAGTATATGGGCGTCACGGGGCATCCGCGTTTCATAACAAGCCAGCAAGCCACGGGGGAATCTACCCCGCCGCTGAGGAGCCCAACGAGTTTTGGCTGAGCACCCAAGGGAAAGCCGCCTACGCCAGTAAGGGTTTCGGAGAAGAGAAAAGCGCGTTCACCTCGGATTTCCACGTTAACGACGATTTCAGGCTTTTTCAGGTCCACTTTTAGGTTTCTCTCTTTCAACGCTTCCAAAATCTGTTCGCCTAGCCTTCGGCAGACGTCCATGCTTGAATATTCATGTTTCCCGGTTCTCCGGCATCTCACGGCGAAACGCGTTTCAGCTGGGAAGGTTTCTCGGGCTAGCTGAACTCCTTTTCGAATGATTTCTTCCAGCTTGGAGGAAGTTTCGATTGCTGGAGAGGCTGAGGAAACGCCGAACACCCGTGTTAGTTTTTCCGCCGTTTCTCGAGCCATGCCGGTTTTTATGTAGAATCTTCCCCGTTCGCGGATTATTTCACCGTAGATTATTCGGTGATAATCCAGCGTTTTCTTTATGTTCCGTAACAGGAGCTTTTCATATGCACGTCTCGTCCATTCGCCTTTTATTCCAATTTCTCCGCCGAAACGGACGATAACCGAGTCGCAGCGCACGGGGCTCATCTCAAAAGCCTAAACCGTTTTTTAGGCTTAAGCTCCAAACGGACGAGGGGGAAATCATCCTTGTCCGACACGATTTGGAAGCCGTGCTTCAAATAAAATTCCAGAGGGCCGGAAGGATTGTTTTCCGAACCTTTACGGGCAAAGGTTTCGACGGCTTTAAACCTCCGTTCCCTAAGATTTTCAAGAACCTTCTTAAGCATACGTGTGCCTATTCCCTTTCTTCTCATTTCCTTTCTGAAAATGTATAAACACGCTAGGAAAACGGCGTCATCGCTCGGTGGACCTGAATCGTAATCTTTTATCCGCTTAAAAAGCTGCGGATACCCGTATTGGACGAAGCCGACGGGTATGTTGCTTAGATAAGCCAAGAAGCAGCAGTCTCCAAACTTGTTTAAAGCTTCTTTGCACCATTCTCGTTTCGTTTCATACACTTTGTATCTGGAAAGGTTTTCCATAACCTCCATGTAGTCGCCTGAGGTCTGCCAATACAAACAGAAACGGCAGGAGCCACGCACTAGGTTGAGGGTTTCCGGCTTCACCGGTTCAAGCTTAAGCATGGAGTCACCCGGGGAAAGGTAAATGAAAACGAGATATATAAGCACACGCTTCGCGGTGAATGATAAACCAAATAATCATAGAAGCGCTCAATAATTATGCAGGAATGTTCCAGAAACACGGGAAAGCCTGCCCAAAAACTGGGAAAGAAACGCTTTGGATTTCAGAGCTTCTAGGCGGCGCTAGGCTTTCCGACATAAAATACAACCATGATTTACTCGTTGCTAAGGCTTCTTCGAAATCCGGGCTATGCGTAGCATGTAAAGGCTCAAAGTTTCTGTGCGGTAAAACGCGGTGCCCCATAATTGTGAGGGTGAACCAGCTTGTTAAGGCTCTTCCGCTCATAAAAGGCGAAGACTTGGACGGCGCCTCGCCTCCAAGCGTCTTCGTGGGCAGAATAGGGTACCCATACGTTTACGCTGGACCAATGGTTCCGCCGGTGCACGTGGACACGAGCCTTTACGATACGCCTGAACTGTGGTTCGGAAAACCCATCGACGAGATAGTTGGGTTTCGCTCCATGCTCATAAGGGGAAAACACCGTGTTCATGTGCAGAAATTCGAGGAATCCGGAAAAATCGTTGAGAAGACTAGGGAGCTTGCGTTGGCTGTTCGCCCCGTGGATGTGGAGCTTACGTTTAAGAAGAAGCCTCGGGGCTTCGTGTTCGTGGATGATTATGTTCAGCCCTTCGGTCCTTCAGCGCCTATCCGTAGGCTTCGCGTCGGCTCGGTGCGTTGGGACAGCCACGTTGAAAAAGCTTTTGAAGATACGGATTTGAAGGCTGCTAACGCTGTTCTGGAGCTTTACGAGAAAGGCGTATTTGTTACGCGTATTCAGCGAGCCTTCAGCGTAGGTGCCTTCGGATTAAAAAATAAGCGGCGTTTTGTCCCTACCCGGTGGAGCATAACAGCCGTGGACAGCATAATTTCTAAAGCCTTAATCGAGAAAATCAAGGGGTTCCCTGAAATAGGTGAATATCGAGTCTATGAATCGCGGTATCTGGATAACCAGTTCGAGGTTTTGATGGTTCCGTCGGCTTGGAGCTACGAAGCCATGGAAGCATGGTATCCGGGCACGGTTTGGAACCCGAAAGGGAAAAGCGTGGTCATGTATTCGGATTGGGAAGGCTACAACGGAAGAACCACATACGCAGAGATAGGCGGATGCTACTACGCGGCAAGGCTAGCCGTTTGCGAACAACTCGTGAAAGAACAACGCCAAGCCGCAGTAATCGTGCTAAGGGAAACGCGTCCCGGCTACATAATGCCCGTAGGCGTTTGGCAGGTTAGGGAAAACGTGAGAAACGCCGTGAAACAGAAACCCTTAACGTTCAGCACGCTGCGAGAAGCGCTAAACCATGTGGCAACCCAGCTTCAAATCCCCCTTCAACACTGGATAGCCAGAAGCACGCTGCTACGGAACATGCTCTACCAGAAAAGAATATCTGATTATATCCAAACATCAACCTAGACACGTGTGATAAGGTTTATCTGTTCTCACCATGAACATGGGGTTAGGAGCGAAAGTAATGCCGAAGTTCACGTTAAAGCAGCGTTTAGCCATAGCCCTAGGAGGCTTCCTCTTCTTCCTAGGTTTAACCCTACTAACAACGGTTTTCCTATTCGTTTTGAGGATTCTGGACATGGAAACCTTTCTGGAGCCTAGCCTAGTGAAGGAAGCATTAATTGCTATAGGCATACTTGACATTGCAGCGGGCCTTCTGCTTCTATTCCTAAAACCCGCATATTAGGGCTATTCCCCGATGAGCAGAAGCCCTGCAACCACGTTCACAACCCCGAGGAACAGAACTAGAGATATTAGAGCGACTTCTATTTCCGGTGTAGCAACCTCCAAAACAATGTTCGTGCACAAGAAATAGGTGAAGAAACCGAAGATGAAAGCGCCGACAACCATGGTGAAAACGCCGAAAGGCTTTCGAGCTTTTCGGGAAAACCTCAAAACCTTAAGCCTTTCCTCCTCTAACCTTCTGTCCCGCATCCTCATTTCAGCTTCTTCAGGATGAACCACGGGTTTGAAAGGCGCAAAAACCCGTATGTGCCTCTTCTCCTTCTTCTTACGGCTCAACTTTGCTCCGCCATTACAAACTTTAAGTTATTTGGTAACTCTATTTAATTTAGGCTTTCGCTTCAACCTACAATAGCATTGCGAGTTGCTGGTCTGGTTACGGGAATTTCATAACACATTTAAGGAGTTTCCCACAAAATGTGAAGGGAAACCTTCAACCTGGTGGAAAAATTGCAATCAGACATTATACAACTTCTCGTTCCCTACACCGTTCTTTCCCAAAAACGTAGGGAACCCTTTACCCGAGAAATGGAGAAAGCCGCGATTTTTTGCTTAGCTGAAAGGGAAAGAAAAAAGGGTGGAGGAATATTCTCGAAACAACCGGTTGAAGAATTCGCGTTCATAGCTAAGGTTTGCTACCCCTTCTGGCTGGTTCCCCTAGGAGAAACAACCCTACTCCTAGACGGGTTGAACTTCGCCTCCCACACTTTGACATACAAAAATATCCCGGACGTGGAAACCTTCCTTAAAAACTTCGAGAGAAGCTCGAAAACAAGAGAAACCTACATGGCTTTCTTAACCGAATATCTCAACTATTTCCGGGCGCCAGAAAGCGAAATAGAAAACATCGTAGACGGGCTTATCGTAAATCCGGAATTTCTAAACGAGTTCGAAGGTTACCTTTCCAACGCCACGCAAGTGGATTCCCCACCTTCAGAAATGGTTGTAATCTCACCGACCATAGACGAGGAAGAAGTAAAGACGATAAAAAAGGAGCTTCAAAGCCTTAAAAACAGACTAACGGAAGAAACAAACCTTCTCTACAAATCAATGAAATGCCTCAACGCAACAACAGGCGACTACATAAAAGCCTTACGCGGCGAAATCCGAGAAATAGAGGAAAAACTCGGCGCGGAACTCGGGAAAAAGGAAGAAACCGTTAGACGGAAAGTAGAAGAGGTACGCGAGAAATACGACGCCAGAATAACCAAGATATCGAAAGACTTTGAGAAACAACTGTATGTGCTACAGCAGGAAAAAGTCAAACTCGAGAAGAAACAAAAACAGCTCACCGACAAGATTGAACACTGCGAAGCCGAAATAAAAACCGCCCAGATAACCAAAGACGATGTCGGCGAAGAAAAATGGAAACAAGAGCTGAAAAAAGCCAAGGAACAACTAGCAGAGGTAGAAAGCGAACTAAAAGAAACTGAGAAAAAAATAAAGGAGAAAGAAAGCGAAAAGAAAATTGAAGTCTTCAACATAAAGTCCGAATGCGACGCTGAAATCAGCGAAATAGAAAAAGATTTGATGGAAATCGAGGCTTCAAGAGACGCAAAAATCCAGATTTACAAAAAGGAAATGGAAAAACTCGAAGAACTCACCTCTGAAATAATCAACAAAATCGATGCTTTGGTGAGACTCCGCGAAGCCTCCATGGTGCAATTTGAAAAACTAGGGTTAAAACAGAAACGACGGAAATGTGTGCGGGTACATGTGCCCTTCTATCTAGCGTGTTTCCGAATGCGATCTGAAAAACGTTACGCGTACTTTCCGCCGGTCGAAGTGAACTCGATAGACGCTTCTGTAAAACTAAAAGGAGTTTTCGGCAAAACCAAAATAGCTCAACTCCTACGCCCCCGCTCCAAAGCCTTCAACACCTTGCTGAATAAGCTTATGATACTGATGGAGAAAAACGCCGTGTTCAGAAGAGGAATAGACGAGGCTGGAGCCAAACTAAACGTCTTACGAACCAAAGCCTTACGGGAAAAAATAAAGGAAGGACTGGAACAACTCAGAGACGAAGGCTGGCTTTCCGAACGAGAACTCAAAACGTTACGTAAAGAACTGGCATAGCTAAACGACGGCTTACAAGCCTACTTTGTCCAAACGGAGAAAAATGCACACGTTGAACGTCAGAAATTCTTATTAAAGAGTTTTATTATGACTTAGCACGGCGTAGCTTCCGTATCATTTTAATAATCTGCGACGTATCTTTGTATTCATATGAACTGACCATCCAGAAGAACGAGGGTTAAAACTATGAGGTCTGTAGAGGAGGAGATTAGGCTAAGGTTTCCACGTGTGGTAATGAGTTTGGTGATGGTGCTTATTTTCTGGATAATTGGCATTTTCATTCCTCCAACCGTTAGAGGCTTCGAAGTCCCAGGTCTAAATATTAGCGCAGAGCTGTTTCTTTGGGTGATAAGTATGGGCACAGCAGCGGTTTTTCTGATACGTGCTTTAGCCGATTCCGTTGTGCTGATTGATATAGCCATCGACATTATCATCAAACAGTTGGGAATAAAAGATGAAAAGCTTCCGAAAAAAACTGCGAGGGAAGTTATCTACATTATCGTTATCATTTTAGTGACAACAGCTGTTTCTCCACTAGTAGCCGCATTGGAAAAGGGTTCAACTGCTAGCACGGTAATTACTTACGTGGCTCTTGTGTTAATATTGGTGTTCATTTACGATATTGGACGAAGCCTCTACAGAATAGTTGAACAAAAAGCGGAGCTGTTGGCTGACCGGCTTGCAAAAGCAGCTGGAAAGAAAGGAGGGTGAAAATGGATTCGACGGTAATCATCTTCATACTCATATACCTCCTGACTATCCTAATTTCAACCACAGAACTTCTTCCTATGTCCCTTGCCGCCTTAGCTGGAGCATTGCTAACAGCTTGGTTTGGAATACAGTATGGCTTATTCACTTACGAGGACACGCTTAGCTTCATAGATATACGCCTCCTCATGCTTATAATCGGCACGATGATTGTTGTTGAAATCGCTGAGAGAAGCGGACTGTTCCGCGTCGCGGCGTTATATGCTATTAAGTTTTCCGGAGGAAACCCGGGAAGGCTCTTTGTTTTTCTATGCGTAGCTTCGGCTTTTGTTTCTATGTTTCTAAGCGACCCGACGGCTATGCTGCTTATGGCAGCTGCTACGGCGACGATAACTAAGCTTTTAAACTACGACCCGGTGCCGTATTTCCTTTCAGCCACCATAATGATAAACCTCGGTGGAACGAGCACGCTGATAGGTTCTGTTAGCAACATGATAATAGGCATGGAAGCAAACATGGGCTTCACCGAGTTCTTAGTCTACCTTGCGCCTTGTGAAATAGCCCTGTGGGCAATAACCATTTTAACGTTATACTTGCTCTTCAAACCTAGGCTTGGAAAAAAGAAGACTCTTCCAGAATACAGTCCGGCGGAAAGCATAAAAGACAAGAAACTCTTCTACAAATCCATGTTCATCCTCCTCCTACTTATATTTCTCTTCCTAGCTTTGGAGAACCTAAACATTGGCCCTGAAGGAATAGCCTTGGGATGCGCCATCCTCGGGTTAACGATAGCCAATCTGGACCCGGCTGAAATATTCAAGGAACTCGACTGGGAGACCGTGTTTTTCATCACGGGTTTCATGTTCATCGTGAAAGGGCTTGAAAGGACTCAGCTTTTAAACGACATTTCAACGCAGCTTTTTCAAGCTGCTGGAGGGAACATGCTTAATGCCTCTCTGATGACTTTGATGTTCAGCGGGCTTGCAAGTACCGTAGTGAGCAACATTGCGGTTGCCTTGACATTTGTGCCCATAATAAACGCTCATGTGACTCCGGGGGTAAATGCCGCGCCTTTATGGTCAGCGTTGGTTCTCGGAACAAACCTTGGGGGGGCAGCAACTCCTTTCAGCGGCGCTGTTTGTATCATGGCTGCCGGCGCCCTCAAACGGGAAGGCATCCTAGTCAATTTTAAGGACTTCGCAAAGGCGGGCATAGTCACGACCATAATCCAGCTAGGCTTCTCAAGCCTTTACTTGCTGGTGAGATTCTGGTTAATAGGTGGATGAAAACATGAACATTAAGAAGATTAAGGAGTGGCTTCGCTCAAGGAAAATGAAATCCGAGGAAAAATATGAGGAAACGAAAAAAGAGTTTGAGATGGCTATGGGGAAACCGTTTATCGTCATAAAGATTGAGCTTCCAAACGGCTTCGACGATTTACGCGCCCATTTCTTAAGCCTCGAAAAGGATGAACAATTCCTTGATGAAGTTAGAGATTTAATTAAGAAAAGGCTTGTGCATGAAAGACGCGGCGTGAAACAGCCGTCTTAACTTTGTGCTATCCTCTTTTCAGCGGCTTTCGGCGTAGAGCTGTTTCCTCAAAGCCTCAAGCATCTCGATTTTTCTTCCAGCGTATTCGGCGGCTGTCAAAACGCGTACACCTCGAGCCTCAGCGGCTTCGAAAACCGGGCTAATCTTCTGTTTGAACTTCAAATCGCGCAGAAGGTGGTGGTCGAGGATTAAATCGTGAAGTTTTGTTTCCTTTACTGCTTTGACTAGGTTTTGGTTGGAGATTTCGAGGCTTTTGTAGGAGTAGCGGAACCCAAGCATGTAAGTCATCGGTCCGTCGACTATGAGGATGCCGGGGTCTTCTTCGAGGATGAACTGAATCTGGTCTGGGATGGATGGTCCCTCGACGTCTGAAGTGAAAACAAGCTTTTCGTTTCCGTGTTTTATGCTTACTTCGACCACGTAGCCTAGCCGAGGGTTCGTTCCGTGGTAAACAGGTTTCGAAAACCGCAGAGTGGTTTTGCCAAGCTGAAAGGTTTTTCCATCCGCCGTTTCCAACCGTTTAGGCAAGCCTTTTATTTTTTCTAGAAAGTAGGCGGCTCTTTCTTTCTGGCTTTTGTTTATTTTTTCGGTGGGATGCTTGACGAAAACTTGTTTGTTTCTGTATATTTCTGGGCTGTCTGGGTCGTGGTGGTCGTAATGGTAGTGCGTGACGATTAGCACGTCCGCCTCTGAAGCGTAATGCGTTATCGTTTCCCAGCATTCATCCATTCGCTTTAGTTCCAACTCATGCGGGGGAAGCCCGTATCTGACAGGTGCTAAAGCTACTCCAGGGTCTATCAGCACTCGGGTATCAGCCGTTTCCACGAATGTAGCCATGGAACGTACGCCGAAGCTGTCGAAAGCGAGGGGTTTAACTTCTCGAATCATGCTGTTCACC
>QMXC01000007.1 GCA_003661945.1 Candidatus Bathyarchaeota archaeon
AGCGGCGGACGAAATTCAAATTAACAACTTAGAGAACACGCTTGAAGCCGCGTTAGCCTTAAACTACATTTATAAGGTCGTACGCCACTACTACATTTTAGGCAAAAGAACGTTAAGCCTCTACATCATCATGCAGCTTCAGATGATTCTCCCGCTGGTTATGCGGGAAGCCGAAGCCTATGCGAGCGCGTTAAAAGCTTTCGCTTATGGACAGCCTATAGGCGACGGTGCGGGCGCGTTGGTAGCCGCTAAACTTATGCATGGATACGAGAAGAGGAAAATTTCTAAAGACTGCGTGGCTGCAACCGTTCCCTTGGAAGGAAGAACCGCATACGTGATAAAAGCCGAAGGGCCAGGTGGAAATGTCGGTAAGCCCGGCGATGCGATAAAAACGATAATTGAAGAAAACTCGGGTAAAATCGCTAGCATAATTGTTGTTGACGCGGCGCTAAAACTTGAAGGGGAAAAACCCGGAGCAGTAGCCGAAGGAATAGGCGTAGCCATAGGCGGACCGGGAGTTGAGAAATTCAAGGTTGAAGAGTCTCTCCTCAAGTACCGCATTCCAATAAACGCCGTGATAATAAAAGAGGATGTTGGAGACGCCGTTTCACCCATGCGAAAGGAGATATTTGAAGCAGCCGACAAGGCTATCCAGCGCATAAAACGTCTTATACACGAGAAAACCCGAGAAGGAGACTCGGTGATAATCGCCGGCATAGGCAACACTATTGGAATAGGACAATAAAAGGAGTGGATGAAAACTGATTGAGAAAACTTCCGAAACTGCCGCCACAAGAATTTCGTCCTTCGTTTTGGCAGTGATTTTCATCACGTTGGCGCTTTCTCTCGTGGCGCTGTATTTTTCCGTTGAAATGTTCCCGAGAAACAACGTTGTCGCATGGTATTTTCTGCTCTTCGGTTTCATCGGCCTAGGGCTTTCCCTTTATATGCTCATTCAGATGCGGCAACGAGTCCTCAAGTGGCGTCTTCAACTTCCACCAGTAATGACCATAATCGAATGCAGAAAATGCGGCTTCAAAAACGTTAGAGAATTCCAACGCGGCGACTACATCTTCAAACAAATGGGCACATGCAAAAAATGCAACGAGCCACTTCTAGTCACAGGAATCTACCGTGAAATCAAAGAACCGAAAAAGAAGAAAGAAAAATTCTAGGTCAGAACCTCACATCCATCTTCAAGAACCAGCAACGTATGCTCCGCCTGAGCTACAGGTTTCCCGCTTGCCTCAACGAATACCGGATAACTCATGATGCTTCGAGAAGAAAGCATCTCTCTAAATGCGGCTTTGTAGCCCTTTTTCACCATGAATTTTTGCAGCCACCTTTCGGTGAAAGGCAAAGTGTGAAACTCTCGTTGAATATAGTTGAGGAGTTTTCCCGCCAAGGGGTTCCCGAGTTTCTTTTTCTTTAGAAAACGGAAAATGTATGCTTCCGGGCTGTTTTTCACTTTTCCAACAGCGTTGGGCAAAGTTACGAAAGGTTCGATTGCGCAGATTTCGCCAGCCTTTAACTTTGAAAAGGAGAAATGGGACACGTTCGGTAAGCTTTTTCCAGCGTGCACTTGATACCGCCCAATGGAGTGTCCGGTTAGGTTTGAAATAGGCTTGAAACCACGCGAGGTTATAGCCTTCTCGATTATGGCTCCAAGCTTCGAAACATAGATTCCGCTGTGAACGGTTTCCACAGCTTTTTTCAACGCTTCTTCAGCCGTTTTGACCAAAGCTTCGTATTCAGGGTTAAAGCAAACAGTGATAGCCGTGTCTGCCAAGTAACCGTCTATGTGGGCGCCTAAATCTATTTTTACAATTGATTTTTCCGGAATAACCCTTTTGTCGTTGGGCGGCGAAGTGTAATGTGCAGCTATTTCGTTGACTGAAACATTGCATGGAAACGCTGGTTTAGCCCCTTTCCGTCTAATCAGGTTTTCCGCCTTTTCACAAACCTCAATTATCGGCATTCCTTCTCTTACAAACGCTTTCATTTCCCTTTTCGTTTCAGCGAGAATTCTTCCAGCCCGCTTAAACTTTTCTAAAGCCTCTTCATCTAGAACGGTCATTTTTTCACGTATCCCTTTTAAATCAGCGAGCACACTAAAAGTTTTAGGTTGGAGGTGAACAGAAGGAATGGCGAAACTTAGGTGGCTTGGGCATTCGGCTTTTGAGATAGAGCTAGCTGGAAAAACTCTTTTAATCGACCCGTGGATTAACGGAAATCCTAAGGCTCCGTTGAAAGCTTCGGAAATCACGCAGGCGGACATAGTCTGCGTTACTCATGACCACGCCGACCACTTAGGCGACGCTTTCGACATATGTAAAAGAACCAACGCGGTTTTCGTAGCTACGTTCGAGATGAGCAACTACGCGGAAGCGAACGGCGTAAAAAACACTGTGGGAATGAACATAGGTGGAACCGTAGAAATAGGTGGAATTAGAATTACGTTGGTTCATGCTTTTCACACGGCGACAAGAGGCGCTCCAACAGGCTTCGTTCTTCGAGGCGAAGGGAAAACAGTTTACCATGCTGGCGACACCGGCCTATTCGGTGACATGCAGCTAATCGGTAAGCTTTACCGTCCAAACGTGGCTTTACTTCCCATAGGAAGCTACTACACCATGGGTCCAGTGGAGGCAGCTGAAGCTGTTAGGCTGATTAACCCCGAAATAGCTGTGCCCATGCATTATCAGACTTTTCCGGTGCTGGTTCAATCCGCAGACGAGTTCGTTAAGCTGGCGAAAGAAAAAGCACCCAACGTAAGAATCGCAGTGTTGAAGCCTAACGAAACGCTCACTTTTTAGGCTTCCCCTATTTTTATGCCGTTGCGTCTGTAACTTTTGAAGCGAGAGTTGTGAACTCCGCTCCGCCCATGTGATATATGAGTTTGGCTTTTTCAACATTGTAGGTTTGGGCGAACACGTTTTTATCTGCGTATGCAGCTACCACTTCGCCTATAAACAACGTGTGGTCTCCAGCTTCTACTCGCTTGTGAAGCGTGCATTCTAAATGCGCCACGCACTCCTTGATAATCGGAGCTTTAACCTTTCGAGCTGGAAGAGGTGTTAAACCTGTTTCGCCGAACTTGTCAACGTCTCTGCCGCTTCTTCTTCCACAGAAAAACGTTTCCTTCAACAATTCCATCGTTGGAATGTTGAGAACAAACTCTTTTGTTTTTTCAATTAGTCCATGAGAATATCTACGTGGAGCTATGCTGACCACGATTAGAGGTGGCTGAATGGAAACGGGCATAGCCCAAGCCAAAGTTATAATATTAGCCTTTCCAGACTCGTCAACGCATGTTAAAAGTACGACAAGCTTCGGATGAAGCAATCTATAAAACGAAGACCCCACGTCAACCTTTGCTTCACTCATAGCCTTCCCATCCTTTTCAGCCTTTAGAATCTTCCATAAGAGCGTCGGAACTTAAAAGGTTTAATTCTCTGTTTTCGAGAAGCTTCGAGGTTTCGAAACAAGGTTTAAGTATTTCCGGCACATACCTAAACTGGAGAATGGTGAACGCCTTGGAATGGCATTAGCTCGCTCCCATGGTTCCAGCTTTGTTTTGATAAGCTACACGCTTAACCTTAAAAGCTTCTTCCACGTCATATTTCCGCTTAAACTCAAGGAGGCTACAAGCTGTGTCAGAAAACGACGTTAAGCCGAACAAGGAGCTTCTTCTAGACCCTTTCGGCACCACCATAGTTAAGGATTATGAGCGGCTCTACAAAGAGTTCGGCATTCAACCTTTCAAACCGTTGCTTCAGAGAATTAAGAACCCGTTTATGGCTATGCGCAGAGGAGTCATCTTTGGGCATAGAGACTTCGAAAAAATTATCGACTGCATGGAAAACGGCAAAGAGTTCGCTGTTTTAAGCGGCATAAAACCCACAGGCGAATTCCACTTGGGAACCTTGATGACGGCTAAGGAAATAATATATTTCCAGAAGCAGGGAGCTCAAACATTCTACTGTGTTGCCGACATAGAAGCATACGAAGACAACAAAATTCCATTCGAGAAAAGCGAAAAATACGCCGTTGGCAACATAGCTGACGTTCTAGCCTTAGGGCTTGACCCTAAAAACGCGTATATTTACCGTCAATCAAAGGAAAACCGTGTAAAAGACCTCGCGATTATTTTTGGAAGAGCTGCAACCTTGGCGACGATGAAAGCCATATACGGCGAAAGGCACATAGGGCTCTATTTATCCGCGCTTATACAAGTAGGCGACATACTTCTCCCTCAGCTTCCAGACTTCGGCGGACCAAAACCCACCGTGGTGCCCGTAGGAGTCGACCAAGACCCCCACCTAAGGTTTTCCCGCGACATCGCCCAGAGGTTCCGCAGAAAATACGGCTTCGAACTTCCCTCCGCTACCTACCACAAAATAATCAAGGGGCTTGATGGCTCGCCTAAAATGAGCAAGAGGTCGCCTATGAGCTACTTCACCCTCGACGAGAAGCTTGAAGTCATCGCGAACAAGATTTCCAACGCGTTCACAGGCGGGAGACCTACCGTAAAAGAGCAACGCGAACAAGGAGGCGTTCCCGAAATATGTCCCGTATACGAAATTGACATGTTCCACTTTGTTGAGGACGACGATGAAGTGAAAAAGACCTATTACGACTGCAGAACTGGAAAACTGCTCTGCGGCGAACACAAAAAACGAACCATCGAACACGTTCTGAATTTCGTAAGAGAGCATAGGAAAAAACGCGAAAAATACATTGACAAGGCTCGAGAAATACTCGGAATAGGATAACGCATAAATCCATCCCATACACACCGTTATGTGTGGTTGAGAAGGGATGCCCCGCCAATTTACTTTCCGTGTTTAACATGCTCTGTAATACGGCTGAAGCTTAGTTGTGAACATGCTCCGTTCTGCAAACTTTTATTGCCGTATCAGCTTACTACACTAACAATTTCGCGGCTAAACTCAGAAGAGGAGAAAACCTATGAGCGGACTTAGACCCCACGAACAGAAAACAATGCTTACGCTGAAGAAGCTGGGTGGAAAGGCGAGCGTAAACCAGATAACAGCGGAAAGCGGGCTGTCCGAAGCCGCCGTTATGCGTTCCGCCCTAGCCCTCGAGAAAGAAGGACTCGTAAGAATAATCGAAAAGAAGCAAACGGCTGTAACGATCACTAAAGAGGGAAAGGAATACGCTGAAAAAGGTTTACCCGAAAAAAGACTAATCACCGCTCTTACAAAGTTAAAGGGCGAAGCCTCGCTCAGCGAAGTCATTAAAAAAGCCGCTCTACCAAAACACTTAGTTCCCATCGCGTTGGGCTGGCTTCGAAAGAAAGGCTGGGCACAACTCGAAAAAGGCTCGCTAAAGCTTCTGAGAACCCCAGAAAAACAAGGAAACGACGAAAAGCTTCTAGAAATGCTCAGAAAAGGCTCGGTGACGCTTGAAAGTCTAGACGCGGAGACGCGTGAAGCTGCGCGGCTTCTTAAAAGACGGAAGCTCGTTGAATTAAACCCCAAAACCTTGAGAATCGTCGAAGTGACAGAGAAGGGCTGGAACCTTCTAAAACGTGGCGTGAAAGCCGTTGCAGAGGTCAGCGAGCTTACGCCTGAGCTTATCGTGAGCGGAAAGTGGCGAAAGGTAAAGCTTCGAAAATACAACATAAAAGCCCCAGTAGCCAAAACATGGCTTGGCAAAAAACATCCTTACCTACAGTTCATCGACGAAGTAAAAAGGAAGCTTGTGGCTCTAGGCTTCAAGGAGATGTCCGGTCCCCTCGTGGAGATGTCCTTCTTCAACTTCGATGCTTTGTTTACGCCTCAAGACCATCCGGCGAGGGAAATATTCGGCATCTACATGGTTAAATCCCCAAAATACGGCGATTTATCCAAATACAGACATGTTGTTGCTCGAGTTAAGAAAACTCATGAAAACGGGTGGAAGACGGGTTCAAAAGGCTGGGGATACAAGTATTCGATTCGTGAAGCCAGACGGCTGATTCTTCGAGGACACGGAACCTCCCTAAGCGTTAGAACCTTGTTAAGCAAGGATTTGGAGATTCCGGGAAAATACTTTTCTATCGCGCGTTGTTATCGCCCCGAAGTCGTGGATAAAACACATCTAACGGAGTTCAACCAAGTTGAAGGCATAGTGGTAGAGAAGAACCTAACTCTCCGCGACCTTCTCGGGGTTTTAGAAAAGTTTGCTATAGAAATCGCTGATGCCGACAAGGTTAAGTTTCGACCAGATTACTTCCCGTTTACCGAGCCCAGCGTTGAGCTTTCCGCCTATAAGGAAGGCTACGGCTGGATAGAATTCGGTGGTTCAGGCATATTCCGACCGGAAGTCACGTTGCCCTTGGGCATAGATGTTCCGGTAATCGCTTGGGGCTTGGGCATAGACCGTCTTTTTATGATGCGGGCTGGAATAGACGACATTCGCTACGTGTTCACTCAAGACCTCGACTGGATAAGACGTAGGGGGAGAATCTAAAATGCCGACGATAGAAATCGAATACGAGGACTTCGTTCAGCTTCTCGGCTTGGAACTCGAAAGAAACGTGGAAAAAATAGATGAAGTTCTCTCCTTCGTAAAAGGGGAAGTTAAAAAATTCGACGAAAAGGAAGGAGTATTAACCATCGAAATAAAGGACACGAACCGCCCCGACCTCTGGAACGTTGAAGGGCTCGCCCGAGCGCTCCGTGGCTTCCTAGGGCTGGAAAAAGGGATGAAACCGTATGCCGTTGCGGGAGACTCCGGCGTCAAGGTATACGTGGACACGCGTCTACGCGAAATTCGTCCCTACATCGCGTGCGCTGTTGTGCGTAACTTGAAATTGAACGACACCCTTATACGCGGGTTGATGCGTCTCCAAGACAAACTTGACCAGACGTACGGTAGAAACCGGCGTAGAACATCCATAGGCTTATACAACTTTGACCTGATTACTCCACCGTTGCGTTATACCGTTTCAAAACCCGATGGAACAAGCTTCGTTCCGCTAGGATTTGAGCAAAAAATGAGTTTGGGAGAGATTCTTGAACTGCATCCGAAAGGCGTAGAATACGGCGACATTGTTCGCGGCTTTGACGTTTACCCCATACTGTTAGACTCTGAAAACCGCGTGCTAAGCTTTCCACCGATAATAAACTCAAACGACCTTGGAAAAGTAACTTCGCAGACAAAAAACGTCCTAGTAGAAGTCACCGGAACGGTTCATGAAACCGTGCTAAACACGCTCAACATGGTCTTGTTCTCGCTTATCGACCGCAAGGGAAAAGCCTACTCGGCAACCATAGAATACGCCTACAGCGGAAAACCCGTGAAGGTAGTTACTCCGCGGATTGAATCTTGGCGGATGCAGCTGGACATCGAATACGTGAACCGCGTCTTAGGGTTAAGGTTGACTCCTAAACGTGTAGCCGAGCTTTTACGCCTCGCCCGTTTCGACGTAGAGAAAACCGGTAGAAGAACCGTTCTTGTGCGTATTCCAGCCTATCGAATCGACGTTATGCATCCAATAGACTTAGTGGAGGACGTAGCCATCGCTTACGACTACAACAACATAGAACCCTTATGGCGGAGACTGCCCACGACGGGCGCTACAAAGCCTGAAACAGAGGTCTACGACTTCGCGAGGGAAACGATGATCGGGCTTGGCTTCCAAGAAGTCTTCACCTACACGCTCACGAACAAACAAGCGCTCTTCCGAAAAATGAATCTTAAACCAGAAAAAATCGTGGAAATCGCAAACCCGAAAGTCCAAACGCTAACATGCCTGAGAAACTGGCTTCTCCCGTCGCTTGTTGAGTTTCTAAGCAACAACCAGCACGTGGAATATCCGCAGAAAATTTTCGAACTCGGCACGGTGGTAATTCTTGACAATACGTGTGAAACTCGTGCCCGCGAAGAACAAAAGCTTGCAGCAGCGGTAACCCACGCAAACGCTGGTTTTACAGAAATCAAATCTGCTTTAGACGCGTTTTTCGCCAATCTGAACCTCAAGTGGCAAATAGAAGAAACGGTTCACCCCTCATTCATAGATGGAAGAGTGGGCAAAGCAAGGATAGATGGAGCCGAAGTTGGGATAGTAGGCGAGCTACATCCGCTGGTTCTGGAAGCTTGGAGTTTAGAAAAACCCGTGGCTGCGTTCGAGGTGAACATGAGCCGTATATACGCGTTGACAAAGCGCTAGAGCAAAACTTATTCGACGTTGATTCGGAGTTCTTCAAGAACTTCGCAAACCTTACATATCCTTCCAACGGTTGGTTCACCGCACACTTCGCAAGTTCTCAGCTCTCCCTTTTCCAAGCTTTCTTCCAAAGCTTCCCGAATCTTCTCAGCTGAACGGAAAACCGTGTATTTTATTCCCGGATGTTTCTCTTCCATGCGGTTTAACATGCTACGTATGTCGTTTCTCAGCGCTGTTCCAGCGTAGGGACATGGTACGGACTGAAACCTTATTTTTTTGAAGTATGCGTAGAGCGCGGTTTCCCTTTCCAAGACTTCGCATAGCGGCTTTATTCTCCGCACCAGCCCGCCGTGAACTTCGTCGGTTACCGGTTTTACCCGTGCAATTCGCCAAACATCACCGTGGAAAAGGTTCAGCAGCACTGTTTGCGCTTCATCATCCAAGGTATGCGCGGTCGCGAGCTTTGTCGCATTTGCCTTTTTCGCCGCGATGTTCATGGCTCTTCTTCTGAGGACACCGCAGTAGGCGCAAGGAGTTAGTCCCTTTCCGCGTTTACGGGCGATTTCAGCTATTTCGTCCAACGTGTAGCCGTATAGCTCCTTGAACGATAAAACCGTGTATTCTATGTCCAGCTCAGCGTAGGCTTGTTCCGCTAGTTTTACTGCTTCGTCTCGATAGCCTTTTATTCCCTCGTCTATGGTGACAGCGCATATTTCCGCCTTCGGGAACTCCTGCTCTATCTTGTGTAATATGCGCAGCAGCGTTAAACTGTCCTTTCCCCCGGAAACCGCGATCATGGTTTTGTCGTTGAACTCTAACATCTCGTATTTTGCGATTGTAGCTCTAACCTTTTCCTCTATGGATTCGCAGAAACATTTCTTACAGAGCTTCTCTCCAGAATACTTTCTAAAATATACTGGTGGTTTTCGCTTGCAGACCGTGCACGTTTCCGTCATGAGCCTTGCCTTCTTCTTACGCGTTTCCGCGGTTATCCTAAATAGTTGTTTCTAGTATAGTTTTTGTGCGCGGAGGCTCTAATCGTGGGTTTCATAGTCGTTTTAACTACTGCGGCTACCAGAGAAGAGGCAGAGATGATAGCGCGTTCTCTGCTCGAGGCGAGGTTAGTCGCGTGTGTAAACATCGTGGATTCGGTTTCCTCGTTTTTCTGGTGGCAAGGAAGAATAGACTCGGCTAGGGAAGTTCTTCTTTTGATGAAGACTCATGAAAGTCTTTTTTCGAAGCTTGAGGAAAAGCTGAGAAGCATTCACAGCTACCAAGTGCCCGAAATAATAGGTTTACCCATATCAGCGGTTTCTAAACCTTATCTTGAATGGCTCATGGAAACGTTTCGACCAGGCGAGTGATTTCGTGGCGAAAAAACCCGTTAGACGCTTGGACCGCATCGAAGTTTTCTACGACAGTAAACGGTGGCGACTGCTTCGAAACTACCGCTCCAAAGCGGTTAAAATCATGCAGGCACTAGCCAAGTTTCAGCTGTCCCCGATTGTTCACGGAAGCATCGCCCGCGGAGACGTAACCGAGAAAAGCGATATCGACATATTCATCCCCGAAGTCGGCTCATCTTTCACCGTGGAAAACGCGCTGGAACGGTCACGGATACGCGTGGTTCGCCGAATAATCGTGCAGGCAACACCTTCCTATGCTGCTAAGGCTTATCTGGAGATTGACGAGCAAACCTCAGTTTCGTTTCCTTTGATGAAAATGCGAACGGTCGAAAGGGAGTTCTACAGGTTCGGCGGTGAAGCCACATTACACATGTTAAGGGCGGGTGTACGGGTGAAGGGTGTGGACAAGCGGCTAATGCTGATAGAACCCACCAGCCGGGGACACGTGGAAAGCAGCATTATTGGACGTGAAACAGAAACCGCGCGGCTGTTAGGCATTTCGGTCGAAACGGTTTTAGACCGCGTGCATGCCCTTCTGCGGCGCGATCAAGTTGGGCGAACCGGCGTCTTCGTGGAGAAAGAACTAGTCGACGACGAAACGTTTGAGCTGGCTTTGAAGAGGCTTGCAGATGAGAACCCTGCTGTTCGCAGACGGTTGAGGCTTTTCGAAAAATAGCCTTTTATTCTATGGGAAACCGCAGCAACGCGGCTATCCCCCCTAGGCTTAACAGCTTTTTTCCCGCCTCGTGTTCCGTGCTTACCATCACGACTTTTCCGCCTTTCATCTCGGTTTTCCGAGTTATCTCCTCAATCTGAAGCCTTTCATCATCCGCGGCTTCCCGAAGCATAGTATCCGCCAAAACAAGCTTTTCCACAGCCCCGAGTTCAACGGCTTTTTTCACCTCTTCCAAGCCGTATGTTACGTTTCTTTCTCCTTTTCCTAAAGCTTCAAGCAGTTCCTCAACCGCTGCTGCTTCTTGAACTACGCGCATGTGCTTCAACGTCTTAGAGAAGATTCCCGACCTTAATGCCTCATATATTCCCGCGGCGCCGCTGCTGTTCACGCTTTTGACGTCAGCAACTGCCTGAGCTATTTCTGGCGACGCGTTTTTTACGAATTCCGCGAATTCGTTTTTCATGAAGCCCACGCCGATAATAGTTATCGGAGGCTTCTCCGCGGCGTTCCATACGTCTTTCAGCGCCTTCAACACTTCCTTAAAGTATTCCTTCACCGCTTTGCTTCTTTTTTCGGATTCCATTTTTCTCGGAAGTTTGACGCGTTTGTTAACCTTTATTTCTATTCCGAACTGGCGGAACGTGGCTATGCAGTATTCTTCGTCGTCGAGGGAAACCACTATTATAGGCTTAGAAGCCGCTTCGCTTGCTCTCCGCAGCCTTTCCAGATGATGTTCCTTCCATTCTTCTTTAACTATCGTTAATGGCTTGTTCACCGGTATGTTTAAAGTATGATGCGTGCCTTTTCCCGCTATGTCTTCCGGCGCTTGGCATATGGCTCCGTGAACGCGAAGCCTGTTTAATGTTCTGTCCCAAACAACCTTCTCGACTTTAACGCCTAGGAAAACTGATACCCTTTCTCCCCGTTTTGGGCGTCCGTATTCCTCGTCGGGTTTTATCTGCCTCGTGGTTCGCGCGTATACTTCGTCGCCTTTGTATATGATGTTGTATAGGTGCCACAAGTCGTCGAGGTTTTCCGGAATGAGCTTCACGATGCCCTTCTTCAAGTTTTTATCGATTATCTTCAAAACACGTTTTCCTCGTTTTCACAGTTTTCCAAATAGCACTACTATGTTCTCATTAAAAAGCGTTAAAAACCGCCATACGTACTTTTCATTTCGAGGTTAAGGCTACATTGAAGGTTTCCTTCTGGCTCTTAGACATAAACTACGAGGTTCGAAACGGAAAGCCGGAGATATGGCTCTGGGGCATAAGCAAAAACGGCGAACGAGTCCTTATAATAGACCAAAGCTTCACGCCGTATTTCTACGCCGTTCCAAAAGAAGGTGTTTCGCCGGAAACTGTAGTGGAACAAATCCGCAGTTTTTCTTGGGTGTCCCAAGCTCGAACAGTTAAACGAAGATACTTCGGCAAAAAAGTGGCAGCCGTCCAAATTTTCTGCAGAAACCCTGAGAAAATTCCAAAATACGCGAAGGCTGTTCAGAAGCTCGATGGAGTTAAAGAATGCTTTGAAGACGACATTCGATATTCCATGCGATACCTCATTGACAACGATGTGGTTCCATGCGGATGGCACGAAATCGAAGTTGAAGAACCACGTGAAAAACTCGACGTGAAAGTAGATCATGTCTACGTTGCAAAGGCTTCTCCAAAACATGTAGAATCAACGCTTACGCCGGAGCTGAAAATTCTAGGGTTCTCCATTATCTGTTACAGTTCAAAAGGTATGCCTAAACCGGAAAAGAACCCCGTCGTAATCATTTCCGTAGCAACCAATGATGGAAGAGAAAGACAATTCGTAGCTGAGAGCAACGACGACAAACCCGTGCTTGAAGCTTTCATGCGGTATGTGCACGACTTCGACCCAGACATCATCGTAGGCTACGGCAGCAACCGTCAAGACCTGCCCTACTTAACGAAGCGATGTCAAGTGCACGGGATTCGTTTGCGTTTAGATAGAATAGGCGGTGAACCCCACACAAGTGTTTATGGACACGTTTCAATAACTGGAAGGGCGAACATAGACCTCTACGACTTCGCAGATGAATTTGCAGAGGTAAAAGTGAAAAACTTGGAGAACTTGGCTGACTATCTCGGGGTAATGAAACGTTCCGAACGCACCATAATCGAGGACGTGGACTACGCTGAGCATTGGGAGTCTCCGGAAAAGCGGAAACTGCTGCTCAAGTTTTCAGCTGAAAACACGCGGTGTATAATGGGTATAGCCAGCAGAATCCTCGACTTCGCCACGCAGCTTTCAAGCCTTGTGGGATTGCCCCTAGACCACGTGGGCACAGCAGCCGTAGGCTTCCGTGTTGAATGGTTTATAATAAAACATGTGCATAAAATCGGCGAGCTCGTGCCTAAAAGAAGGGAACGCCCCTACACGCCTTACGCCGGCGCAATAGTGCTTCCGCCTAAACCGGGAATTCACGAGAACATAGCAGTTCTAGACTTCAAGTCAATGTACCCAAACATAATGGTCGCCTACAACATCTCCCCGGACACTTATATTCCACCCGGCGAGCCGCCGCCTCCGAGCGGCTTTTTCGAAGCCCCGGAGGTTGGGCACAGATTTCGAAAAGAGCCTCCGGGCTTCTACAAAGAAATATTAACTTACCTAATAAGCGTGAGAGACAAGATTCGTTCTCAGCTGAAAAGCTTGTCGCCTAAAAGCGTTGAATACCGCGTGTTGGACGCTAGGCAGAAGGCAGTAAAAGTCGTTACTAACGCTTCTTACGGCTACGCTGGCTGGATAGGCGCCCGATGGTATATTAAACCTGTGGCAGAAGCAGCGACGGCTTGGGGGCGAAGCATAATCTCTAACGCCGTGAAGATTGCTGAGAAACTCGGCTTAACCGTAATCTACGGCGACACAGACAGCCTCTTCGTAAAACACGAGCCTGAAAAAATCGAGAAGCTATCAAAAGAGATAGGTGAAAAAATAGGGCTAGAAATAAAACCCGACAAAATCTACACGCGGGTGCTTTTCACCGAAGCGAAAAAACGCTATTGCGGACTTCTACCAAATGGACAACTAGACGTAGTAGGCTTAGAAGTCGTCCGTGGAGACTGGGCAACAGTTGCCAAAAAAGTTCAAGAAAAAATTCTCGAAATAGTTCTCAAAGAAAAATCTCCTAGAAAAGCCGTAGAATACGTGCATCGCGTCATCGGAGAAATCCGTGAAAAAAAGACGCCTTTCCGCGAACTTGTTATATGGAAAAGCCTAACCCGCCCCTTGGATGAGTACGCTGTAAGAGCAGCGCACGTGGAAGCCGCTAAACTTCTGCTCAAGGAAGGATGGGAAATTTCCACCGGCGACAAAATAGGCTACGTTATAGTTGCCGGTGAGGGAAAACTCTACGAGAGGGCTAAACCCTACGTTCTCGCAAACTACGACGAGGTGGACACGGAATACTACGTTCAAAAACAGATACTGCCCGCCGCATCCAGAATCCTCCAGATGTTCAATGTTAAAAAAGAAGAACTGCTGCCGCCGAAAACCGCTGAAAAAACGAAGCTAACAGAGTTTTTCTAGCAGCTTAAGCTCTTGCTAGCTCTGAAAAGGTTACGAGTTGAACCGTTAAAGGCTGCTTCACCACTTCGGAAATCCTCGCCGCAACCAGCCTTCTAATGTTTTTCTCGCTTGCGATGTCCACCATTCTCTGAGTTATCACGCCGTCGAAAACCACTGTGTCCACCCCATTCATTTCCTGAAGCTTCTCTGCAAGCTCGCTTACTGGAAGCCTCGCCAAAGGCTTCATTTCTTTGTCCAGTAAAACCGCTTCTAAAGTTCCCTCAAGCTCTTTCGCTATTTGAGCAATTTCCTTTGGCATAACAGCTGGCTTGCGTCTCCTCGGCTTTATCAGTTCCCCGATGGAAACACGGTTGTCCAACGCTTC
>QMXC01000008.1 GCA_003661945.1 Candidatus Bathyarchaeota archaeon
AGACGAAACACTTTAACACAAACGGCCTGCACTTTTCAGCATTAAAACCGAAACAAATGGTAGAAATGCTGTTTCTGAAAAAGCATGGTGGACGGGGCGGGATTTGAACCCGCGACCTCGGCGATGCCAACGCCGCGATCATTCCAGGCTGATCTACCCGCCCAAGTGAAATACCAGCTGGAAATATCCTATAAGCCTTTTCTTTTAACTTTTCCTATGTTTATGCGGTTACGTTAATAAATAAAGTTGGACTCTAATGGTTAGGATAGAAGGGGGATTGTATGAGAGTTTTGCTTGTTGAACCGCCTAAAGAGGTGTGGTTTGTTATGGGCGAGTATTTGCCTCCTCCTTTTGGGCTTTTGGAGCTCGGCGCCTACTTGGAGAAGCATGTGGAAGATGTGGAGGTAACGGTTTTGGACTGTCAAGCCGAGAGGGTGGATTGGCAAGGATTAGAAAAGCGTATTGCAGAGCTTGAACCGGATGTTGTTGCTTCAAGCGGCTTCGCAACGTGCAACGCTTACACAGCGGTTAGAACGCTTGAAACGGCGAAAAAGGTGAACCCTAACATTCTAACGGTTACTGGTGGACAGCATTTTACAGCTTTGGCTGAAGAAAGCCTACGGGAGTATCCGGAAATCGACGTTATTGTACGCGGGGAGGGAGAAGTCACGTTCGCCGAGCTCGTTAAAGCGTTTAGGAACGGAAAGCCCTTCTCCGAAGTGGCGGGAATATCCTTCCGGCATAAGGGGAAGATTTACCGCAACGATGACCGCGCTTTCATAAAGGATTTGGACAGCCTTCCCTTTCCAGCTTATCACCTCGTAGAACACTTGGCCCGCAGATACCATTTCCGAATGATGGCTGGTTCGAAAAGATACGCCATAATCGAAGGTTCACGGGGATGCCCTCACAGATGCGTTTTCTGCAGCCAATGGATACACTGGAGAGGAGAATGGCGGAGAAAAACGGCGAAAAGAATCGCTGATGAAATAGAGTTTCTGTTCAACGAGTATGGAATGGAGTTTTTCTGGCTCACCGATGACAACTTCGGCTTGGGAAAACTTGCAGAAGAATTATGCGACGAGATAATAAGGCGAGATTTAGGCGAACGTATTATGTGGTTTATGCAGGCACGATGCGACGACGTAGCGAAAAACAGCAAGCTTTTGCCTAAACTTCGGAAAGCAGGCAACTACTGGATACTTTTAGGCGTGGAATCACCTAACAAACGCGCCCTCGAGGCGTTCAAGAAGGGAATAACCCCTGAAGACGCGAGAAAAGCCGTGAAACTTCTCAAACAAAACGACATATTCGCCCAAACCACGCTAATAATAGGTGAACGCAGCGACTCCCACAAGTCAATTAGCCAGCTACGCACGTTTGTAAACGATTTAGACCCCGACCTAGCCATATTCATGATTCTAACACCGTTCCCCGGAACAATCCTCTACAAGGAAGCGTTAAAAAACGGGTGGATAGAAGACTTCAACTGGGCAAACTATGATATGGTTCACGCGGTAATGCCCACAGAACACCTGTCCCGAGAAGAAGTGCAAGAAGAACTTTACAAGTGTTACCGAAGCTTCTACGGCTCGCTGCCGAGAAGACTAAAAGGACTTTTCTCAAAAAACAAGCTGAAAAGAAAAACATACAGGTATCTGGCAAGCCAAGCTGTTCTCCAAGGATTCCGAAAAGCCCTATCTTGGAGAAAAAAACAAAAATGAAAAAAGAAAAACTGCGGAAACGGCTCTACGCCGCGTTTCTAGCCTTTGCTTCCTTTTTCGGATTGCTCCTAACAGGGATTTTCACAGTTTTTCCGCCAGCCAGCCAGCACGTGTTCGCTTTGAGAAAGCCCTTGACCGGCGCCTTGTTCTCAGCCCTCTGCGTATTAGGAATGGTCGCCGTGTTCTTTCCGTCAAAATGTTCCGAAAGTCTATCTATAGTAAAGCATGTTGAAAACACGTTGCCTAAGCAAAACAGCGAAACAGCCGAAGAACGGGGTTTCCAGAGAACTTCTAATGTTTTGGGAGTGAAACTCGCTCATGGGCATCATCCCTCATGCGAAGGATTTGCTCACCACGAGTTTCAGATGGGTTCAAAAACCTTCTGCGTAGCTTGCATGGGGCTTTTTTCCGGGGCGTCAGCTACTCTTCCAGCGGCAGCTGCCTACTTCTTTTTCGGATGGAGCCTAGAAAACGCGGCTTTACCCTTTCTCGTTTTAGGCTTCGGCGGCGTAGCTTTTATTCTGGTGCAATACTTGTTTTTTGAGTTGAAAAATAGAGTTCTACGTTTTTCGCTGAACGCTTTCTTTGTTTTTTCCTCTTTTCTCGTGTTGGCAGCTGCGGACATGGCTGCTAGAAGCTTTCTTTTGAACATGTTTGTTTTAGGCTATATTGTTTTTTGGCTTTACACTCGGATTGTCTACTCGAAGCTTAGGCACATGGAAATCTGCGAAAGCTGCGGCTTTAAATGCGCAACCGCCAGATAAGAAAGGGTTATCTTCGGCTTAATTGGTAAAGCACACCTATAACGATGAGCAAACCCAACAGAATTACGAACAGCGGTCCTATGGAAGCCCATAACTTCTCGACGCTTATCCATTCATAGTAAAGCGATAGAAGCCAGAAAATTCCGATGAGTATGAGCAAAGCTCCGAAAAATGCGCCTACAATAATGTTGCCGTGAGGCACCCCGAAGCATTCTTCTTCCCACTCTTCACGAGGCCCAAAACAGTTATCGTTACGCGAGCTGGTTCGCTTCGGCGAATACAACGGCGCCCCACAGTTCGAGCACACTTTGGCGTCGTCATCGTTTTTCTCTCCACAAACAGTGCAGTAAACCAAACAGCACACGCTCCACGCCCTTATGTTCGAAGTGTAGGTTCTTAAAACTTTTGGCATTCAAAATTTCTCGGCCGAAGCTTCCCAGCGTTCTTGATGCAAGTCTAGAAACACAAATAAGTAGACTATGCAATAAAATTTACCGAAATCGAAGAAGGGCCGGTCGTCTAGCATGGTAGGACGTCGCCCTGACGCGGCGAAGGTCGCCGGTTCAAGTCCGGCCCGGCCCACCATTATGGGACTTGGTTCATTTCCAATTGAAGGGGGAAGCGGCCGTAAAAGCAAAGGAAACCCTCATAGTTGCCATTCTGTATGTGGCTGTTTCGTTTTTGATTTTCTCCAGCGGTTTTATTGAGATAGCGAAGGTTTCGGATTTGAGTGTTTTGCCAGCGGTTGTTTCTCTTGTGTTGTTGGTTCCGTTGTTTTTCTGGTATAAGCGGCATAAGCAGCGTAGGGAGCTTTCATCTGTTGTGGAGGTGGATGGGGGTTTTGTCTGGGTGGAAGTCTTAGGGTTGTTTTTGGCTGCGATGGCTGTTCGGGTTCCTATGGTGCTCGTTTTGGGGATGTCTTACGAGAAAACCGCTGTTGTCTATCTCGTTGTTTTGACAGCTGTCTTAATCAAGAAGAACAGTTTGGATGTGTATGGTTTTCGAACAGAACGTTTCGCTCGGTCGCTAGGCGTAGGTTTAGCCTACTATCTGGTTTTCGCTGTTCCGCTTTTTGCAACATGGTGGGGCTTGGCTTACATCTTTACTGGAAAAACCGTTTTAACCGGGTATAACCCGCTTCCGGACTTGTTCATTTTTCCTTTTATGACTCTTTGCGTCGGCGTAAGCGAGGAAGGCTTGTTCCGAGGTTTAATGCAAACTCGCCTAGCAAGGGTTTACAGCCGAAAGAAGGCGCTGTGGAGCCAAGCTTCGCTCTTCGGCTTATGGCATTTCGTATGGCACGTTTCACCCTTCAAACCATTCCAGATGACTATTCACGTTTTTACCACCTTCATATTTGGGCTTGTCTTTGGATACTTCTACCAAGAGTCTGGAAACCTTGTTCCGCTCGTACTTACGCACGGGTTAGTAGACACCGTTGGAACGGGCGCCGTGCTAAACCCTGAGCTAGAAAACGCAGAAACGCTGGTTCAAAGCTTACAAGCACCCGCGTTCGCCGTAGCCATGATAATTCTCGCTTTATGCACCAAATTCTTAGCACGAAAAGCAAGGGTCACGTCCGATTAAGCATACGCCCCCTCAAAAATGTGGGCGCTGCGTCCACGATTTCTGCCTCTACAAACATGCCGAGTAGGCTAGAACCGCGGTTCGGAAATACTACTGGCTTATAAGCAAAGTTTCGCCCAATCCACGAGTCTGCTTTGCCCACCTCATCGATTAGAACCGTGCCGCGCCAACCAATCCAACGGTTATTGTTTAACAAACCCGTTTCCTTAGCGAGTGCAGCTATCTTTCGGCTTCTGCTTTTGATTTCTGAAGCTGGAACAAAAAGCTCCCTCATTCTGGAAGCCGCGGTTCCGGGTCTAGGGAAAAACTTTGAAACATTTACGATGTCCGGCTTCGTTTGCCTAATTAAGCGTAGACTGTTTTCAAACGCTTCTTTTGTTTCGCCGGGAAAACCGCAAATAATATCGGTCGCTACAGTTATGTGTGGAATTTTTTCTCTAAACCGTTTTAGGATAAGCTGGAATTCTTCAACAGTATATTTCCGGTTCATAAGTTTCAAAACTTGGTTGTCGCCGCTCTGCACGGGCAGATGAAGGAACTTAAAAACATGTTCGTTTTGGAAGGCTTCAACCAGTTCGTCGAGTATTTCTAGAGCGAAGTTCGGGGTCATCATTCCAACTCTCACGTAGAACCTGCCGGGTAGCCTACAAACAGCGTTCAGCAAGTCCGCTAGAGAAACCCCGATGTCCCTACCATAGCAGCCAGTATCCTGCGCGGTAAGCCAAACCTCACGCACGCCTTCCCGGAGGTCAAGTTTAACCCGTTCCACAATCTCGTCAATACCGTAGCTTCGTAAACGACCACGAGCAAAACGCACACAACAGTAAGCGCAGACGCCGGAACAACCGTAACTTATCGGAACTATTCCAACCACAGGATTAACCCGCCTCTTAGGCAGAAGCAGACATGGCTTAGTAGCTGCCGCAGAATCTAGGGCGCACACTTTTTCGCCGTCTAACACTCTTTGAACGAGTTCAACAATTCCTTCGCCTAGCGCTGGACCGGCAACCGCGTCAAAAAAGGTTTCACGGCGCAGCCGCTCAAGGTTTATGAGAGGTAAACATCCAACTATTATGAGCTTCTTGTCCCTCGGAACCTTTTTTAACTCGTGAATCACCCGGTCTTCCGTGGGCTGTTTTACTCCGCACGTATTGTAAACCACGACGTGCGCAAGCCTCAAGTCGTCTACTAACTGAAAGCCAGCCCCAGCCAAGCATCCGGCTAAAAATTCACCGTCTGAAACATTAGCTGAACAACCGAAGCTTTTGACGAACACGCGTACGTTATCCATAGAATCGTGAAGTTTAACTACGAACCGAAACATAAACATTCCCACAAACTGCACATTTTACATAGAAGTGCATAGAGGCTGTGGATAAAGCTTAAAAGGAAGAGAACAAACATGTTTAAAGCATATTTGGAACCTAACATATAGCGCTATATTTTCTACTCATATTTAGTTATGGTTCACCGGGAGGGAGAAGCAGGTATGAAGTTGATAACCTTGTATTTACCCGAGCCATATATTGAAGCGTTGGACCAGCTCGTGAATGAGCGGTTTTATCCTAATCGTGCTGAAGCTATACGTGTGGCGATTCGGGATTTGATAAAATCTGAGGTTTGGCGGAGGCGGAGCATTGTCAAAGAAGCAACTAGTTGACAGAGCGTTGCAGTTCACGTGGCACGACAACGTGAACAAAGGGGTTCGCCCACCGGGCTACTGCCGGGTGATGGTTCTAGGCGTAGGCGGGGCGGGCAACAACACCGTGACAAGGCTTATGGAAATGGGAATTACAGGCGCCGAATGCATAGCCATTAACACGGACATACTTCACCTGAACGCTTCCAGAGCTCATCAGAAAATCTTGATAGGCGAAAAGCTTACCCGAGGGCTAGGTGTAGGCGGGAATCCGGCGTTGGGTAGAAAAGCCATAGAAGAATCTAGAGCGCGAATTGAGGAGTTGCTGACGGACGTGGACATAGCCTTTATAACGGCTGGTCTGGGCGGAGGAACAGGCACTGGCGCGGCGCCTGTGGTTGCTGAGATAGCGCGGAGGAAAGGCGCTATAACCGTGGGCGTTGTGACCACGCCTTTCAGAATAGAGAAGGGAAGAATGGAGGTTGCGGCTCCAGCGTTAACAGAGATGCGGAGACAGTGCGACACCGTGGTCGTCATTGACAACAACAAGTTGATGCAGCTTGTTCCCCAGCTTCCAGTGAACGAGGCTTTCAGAGTGGCAGATCAAGTTCTGGCGAACATGATTAAGGGGATAGTTGAAACCATATCGGCGCCGAGCCTCATAAACTTGGATTTCGCTGACTTCAAAACTATCGTGAAACGCGGAGGCGTCGCCGTAGTAGGCGTAGGTGAGTCAGACGCGCCTAACAGAGCCGAAGAAGCAGTTAGAAACGCCTTGAAAAACCCGTTGTTAGACGTTGACTATGCGGGTGCGACGGGAGCGTTGATTCACGTTTCCGGCGACAGCAAAATGACCATTGAAGAGGCGAACCGTGTAGGAGAGATAGTGACGGAAATGATGGACGAGGACGCCTTGGTGATTTGGGGCGCAAGGGTAAACCCGAATCTGGCGGGAACCCTACGCGTCACGTTGGTCATGACCGGCGTGAATTCACCGTATCTGCTCAGCGGCTTCAACGTCATAGCGCCGCAGCTCTATAATCTTGAGCCGTACGCGGAGCCGGAGAAGCCCTTAGATATAGAGCTTAACCTCTACCAGCTTGAAAACTTCGAATAAGCCCTCTAACCCTTGCTTATTTTTCTTTTAAGGTCTAGAATTACCTTTTCCAGCCTTATCTTTACTGGAATTGGTTTTCCGTAGGCTTCTGTTTCGCGTTTTCTTATGGCTTCCATAATGTCGCCTACGTTGGGTTCAGCGTTGACCAAAGTGTAGGCATAGCCTATTTCCGGCGCGTAGTGAGCGTCTGTTCCCGCTAGCTGGGCGAGGTTGAAGCTTATAGCTATTTTTCGGTTTATATAAGCCGCAAATTTGAAGGGAAATGTGGAAGCGTTTATCACTTCGATTGCGTCGAACCGCGAGAGCATACGTTTTTCCAGCTGACCATGGTATATGGCGTTGGGGTGAGCTGCAACGGCGATTCCGTTCTGAGCGTGGATTAGTTCCAAGGTTTCTTGGACGCTTAAGCATGGTGGAATGGGTTTTTGAATGTTCAACGCGAGGATATGTCCGTTTCGGCTTGTTATTTCTACTCCGGGAATTATCAACAAGCCGTTTTTGCCAGAATATTTTTTGGCGATTTTTAATGCTCCGTCTATTCTGTCGTGGTCTGTAACTGCGACTCCGTCTAACCCGCATTTTTTTGCGTATTCTACGAGTTCTGACGGAGCGATGAAGGAGTCGTAGGAATAGTAGGTGTGCACGTGAAAGTCGATTTTGAGAGGCAACTTTCCCCTTTTCCGCTCGGTTTATTGCGTGTTTCTCTCTTTTCGCCGCCTTATCTCTTCAAGCTTCGCTTCCAGTTCTTCTTCGTTTAACGTGATTTTGCTGAAGAGAGGTTTAGCCTCGTTTATTTTGTGGCCTGGAGGTAGCGGCTTCTCGGCTTCTTCCCATTTTTGTTTGTGTACGCTTCCAGGCAAGTTTAGAAGTTTCCATATTTTTTCGGCTGTGTACGGCATGAATGGGGCAGTGACTACCGCGAGGGCTTTTACCATCTGAACCGCCGCATACGTGGTGTTTGCTGCTTTCTGCACGTCTGTTTTAATCTGGTTCCAAGGTTCCCTTTCGTTTAAGAAGCGGTTTCCGAGACGGCTGATGTCCATGACCGTGTTCACGGCTGCTTGGATTTTACATTTTTCCATCAAGTTGTCTATTTGGCGGATTTTCTCTCTCGTTTTTTCTAGGATTTCCTCGTCGCTGTTTTCGAGCGCTGGTTTCGGCACCCTGTCTTCGAAGTTTCTGTTTACGAATGTTAAGGCTCGATGTACGAAGTTGCCGAAGCTGTCGTTTAGGTCAGCGTTCACTTTTTCTATGAAGTTTCTCCACGTGAAGTTTGTGTCTTTCGTTTCAGGTCTCGTCGCTAAAAGGTAGTAGCGCCAGTAATCCGCTGGGAAAAGCTCCAAGGCTTCGTCTATCCATATTCCGATTCTGCGGCTTTTGGAAAAGGCTTCCTCCCGGAACTGGAGGAATTCCGTTGTCGAAACGTTCCAAGGTAAATTGTAACCTTTATGCGTAGCTAAAAGCAAAGCTGGAAGAATTATTGTGTGGAAGGGAATATTGTCCTTCCCTATAAAGTAGAGGGTTTTGGCGTTTTTGTCGAACCAGTAGCTTTTCCAACCTTCCTCGTCGCCGTGTTTTCTGAAATACTCTATCGTCGCGGAGACATAGCCTAAAACCGCCTCGACCCACACATATATTGTTTTTCCTTCGGCTCCTGGGAACGGCGCTGGAATCCCCCACGATGTGTCCCGGGTTAAGGCTCGAGGTTTAAGTCCCTCCCTGATGAGGTTTAAGCTGAAGTTTCTCGCGTTATCTGGAAGCTGCTTGTTTTCTTCAATGTAGCGTAGAAGCTTGTCTGAAAACTTTGGAAGGTCGAAATACCAGTGTTTTGTTTTCTTGATTGTAGGCTTGTTTCCGCATATTACGCAGTAGGGGTCGATGAGTTTTGTCGGTTCGAGGAGTCTTCCGCAGGCGTCGCATTGGTCGCCTCGGGCTCCTTCGTGTCCGCAGTAGGGGCATTTCCCTTCGACGAATCGGTCTGGTAGAAAGCGTTGGCAGTTTTCGCAGTAGGTCATCTCGGTTTCCCGGGTGAAAATGTAGCCGTTTTCGTAGATTTGCATCAGATGTTTTCGAACAAACTCCTTATGCGTTGGGCTTTCCGTCCGCGTATAGTTGTCGAACTGTATCGCCCACTTATCGAACAGCTCAGCTACCTTAGCATGGTTTTCGTCTGTCAACTGCTTAGGCGGAACATTACGTCGAACAGCCTCCACCTCTATGGGAGTCCCATGCTCATCAGAGCCCGTAACGTAAAGCACTTCTTCTCCCTTAAGCCGGTAATACCGCGCAACCACGTCAGCCGAGAGAACAGACCCTATCAAAGTCCCTAAATGCGGCATATAATTAATGTATGGCCAAGCAGAGGTTACCAGTATTTTTCCGAGCGCTTTGCACCTCCCAGATACAATTCAATGCATTAGTTAATGAACATTTCTACTTAAATAAAACCGGGCGTTCAGCAAGGCTTCATTCTTCTTTTTCCCAGACTATTTGGGGGCGACGCACAGAGAGAAAGATCGTTGAAGCAATTATGACCGTGCAAACTATAGTTAGTATCGCTTGAATCGTTAAAAGAGTCTCAATTTTGTCCAAGCCTTTTATTTGAGTGTACTGCGGGTTAGCCGCAACGTTCACCGGAATTTCGTAGTACTGGTTTAGCGCCTCTGGATACTGAAACGGAGTTTTATCCACGTAGATTTTAACCTTGATTGCGCCTGAGACAGCTCTTCCATCACTCGGAACAGCAAAGTTGTCATGGCCGAAATACGGGTTTTCACCTCGAATCTTTATCATGAAATTCGGTTCCTTCGTGCTGTTTCCTTCCCACCCGTTCTGTGTGAAGGAAAACCACGGGTAGTAAATTTCTATCCTTTCGATTTTCAAGTCCACGTCAGTTCGGTCATTTCTAACCACGAGAAACAATGTGCCCTTTTCGCCAGGTGAATAGTAAGGCTTGTCGGTCCAAGCGTAGAAGTTAACCCTCTGCTCTACTTGAGCGTTAGATAGGGAAGACTGAAACAGGCAGAGAACAGCAAACATGAGGAAAGCCGCGACGATTTTACGTCTGTCCATGAGACACACCTAAGCCTACGTAACATTGTAAAAGCACGTGAGTTAATAAAACTTGTTCAGAAAGCCTTCGAACTAAAGGTTCTTCAAAGTTTCTACCACTGTTTTCGCCGAAGCATCAGACTTTACCCCTCTCGGATTAAAATGAGTTTTTCCAGCATTGAAGCCTCTGCTTTTCAAAGCAGCCACAATTCTTTGGATTGGAGGAATCTGGGCCTTCAGTTTGCCGCACATCTTGTCAATAACATAATAAGTAGGCGGCAACTCAGCTTCTTCCCGGATTGTTGAAAGAAGCTTCATGATGCGTCTGTGCTGTTTAAACCTTCTCTCAGATGCTTCCGTAATCATCAATTCGCAAAATTGCTTGTCAATCAGCTTACCGGTCCATAATGGTCCAGCGGTTTCTACCGATCCGCCGCACTCGGGACATCTGTTTGGAATCGCTGCTTGGGGAAACCCGTTTACCGTTTCTCTGTGGAAACAGTTGAAACAGTGGACGATGTAACCTAGGTTTCGCAGGGTTTCGTCGGCTTTTCTTGCGCCATATTGCGAGACGGCGTAAACTCGGATATAGTGGTCTGTTGAGTGGGCGAAGACCATTTTGACCCCAACATCGTGTTTCGCGGCTGCCCTAGCGAGGGATGCAGCTAAAATTCGGACGGCTAACTCGTGGCAGTATTCGGTGCGTAGGGGTCTCGCCCCATATTTTCTTATACAAGCTTTCGGATGAACCCCGCATAAAGGCGCCAAATCTGTCGCTGTGAGCGCTATCATTCCTCCGTTGCGGAGAGCGCGGACAGCGGAGTCCATGTAGGGAGCGGGTGAGCCAAAAGGGTCTAAATCGATAAAGCTGAATCTTTTTCTCGGTGCTGCGTGCGTGCTTAAAATGAGGTTGGCATCATCGTTTTCGACGACAACACGTTTGGACACGCGGTTGAGTTTCACGTTGAAATTTGCGAGCTTTGCGGCTTTTGGGTTAAGGTCGTTTAACAAGACTTTCTTTACGCTGTCAACTTCCTTTGCGAACCGTATTCCCCGAAGCCCGCATCCAGCTAGGGGCTCGCAGACGTAGATTTCTTCGCCGAGCCTTTTCTGGTAGGCTTGAAGAGCTAAGACGGCTATGTCGCGGTTCAGCTCCATTGCAGGGTTATAAAACACTGGAGCTTTAGACGGAGCGTAGTCAGAAGGCAAAGCAACAAAGGCTTCAAGCTTCGGAACAGCGATTTCTACTCTTCCTTCGCGTATAAGCTCGGTTGGAAACCCAAAATCTTCCATGTTTTCGCTGCTCATGAGAGGAACCCGCGGGGGAACAACCATACACGAGGCGTATGCATTGCAAAACTATTTTAAATCATGTATTAAACTTTCTTCCCTTTGAAAAGAGTTGAAACGCTTAATCTTCTTAACCGGGCATCCCGGAGTTGGAAAAACCACCGTGCTGCTTCGAGCGGTGGAGGAGCTGAAAAAACAAGGCTATATCCCCGGAGGGATGATAAGCAGGGAAAAGAGGGAGAAAGGAAAACGCGTAGGTTTCCAGATAGTGAACGTCAAAAATGGGGCGACGGGTTGGCTGGCACATGTAAGCCAGCCTTCCGGACCAAGGGTGGGGAAATACAGGGTTAACCTCAGAGACCTAGAGGAAGTTGGAGCTGGCTCCATAGCTGAAGCCGTGGAAAACGCGGATTTTATAGTGATAGATGAAATAGGACCTATGGAACTGCATTCACCGAGCTTTATGGAAGCAGTTTTCAAAGCGTTGGAAAGCGGAAAACCCGTAATTGGAACCATACATTGGAAGGCGAGAGGAAGGCTCATTCAAGCTGTTCGGGAAAACGCTGAAGCAGAAATTATCGAGGTAAATGAACGGAATCGAGAGCGGCTACACGAGGTTGTAGTGGAGAAGGCTTTGAAAGTTTTGAAAGCTTAAATTTGTGCATAACTCACTATGCGTTGGAGAAGACGGTTTTCGATGTTGGTTGCGGGAGTAGACGACGCTGGAAGAGGAGCCGTAATCGGTCCGCTGGTGATAGCGGGCGTCTTATTCGAGGAGAAACGTTTACAAGAGCTTGTGAGGCTAGGGGTTAGGGATTCGAAGCTTCTTTCGCCGAGCCGGAGAGCTAGGCTAGCTGAAGAAATAAAGCGTATGGCTTTAAAATACTGCGTTGTTAAGCTTTCTCCACGGGAAATCGATGGAGTCGTTATGTCTAACCGTAAGCTGCATAAGCTGAACCGGCTGGAAGCCCGTGCAATGGCGAGGGTAATTGGAGAGCTTAAGCCCGACGTAGCCTACGTGGACGCCTCTGACGTTTTGGCTGAACGCTTCAAACAACACATTCTTGAATGTCTATCCTTCCCGGTTCACATTGTTTCCGAACATAAAGCTGACAAAACCTATCCAATCGTCTCAGCCGCATCCATAATCGCAAAGGCAGAAAGAGATAAAGAAATAGAAAAGCTCAAGGAAAAACACGGAGACGTCGGATGCGGATACCCCACTGACCCAAAAACCATACAGTTTCTGAAGGAATGCTTAGAAAAAACAGGAGAATATCCAGATTTTGTTCGGAAATCTTGGAAGCCAGCTAAAAAGCTTAAAGAAGAAGCTCGGGCTCGTCAGCTTAAGCTTGGCTAGATTCTGGCGATAACTTCTTCTATGTTGTCTAGTCTCAGAAACTCCCCCTCATGAAACATGGGCACAGCGCTGTTTTCGGCCAGAACGGTTTTGTCATCTGTTATAAGCATCGGCTGAGCGTCAACTATCCTGCTAATGCTCACCATTTCCTCAACGCGCTTAGAAAGATTTGTTTCACGTCTCGAGGCGATTCCTCCTAGAACTGTGAGCCTCTCTTTCGAGAGCTCGGCTACGAAGTCGAAGGGCGCCTTTCTAACATGTAGAATCTCGAAGTTGTGCTGGGTAAACTTTTGGAATAGAGCCCTAAGCAGAGGGTTTTTGATTATTGCTTCCCTAGCCGAAGTAAGAAAGCTTATTCTTTTCCGCTGCCCTTGTTTTTCTTCGAAAATGTTTATTGGTTTAACCACGGGTACGCCTAAAATCCACGCAAGGTTGTAGGCTACGGAGACAGAAGCCTTAGCCATGCCATTTTCGTATCCGTAGAG
>QMXC01000009.1 GCA_003661945.1 Candidatus Bathyarchaeota archaeon
AGAGATAAAAGCCTTAATTCTAAAATTTGCTCTCTTAAACGCGGTTCAACATGAAGGAAAAGCCCGCGAATCCTCAGTGATGGGCAGAATTCTCGCAGAGAAGCCCCAACTAAAAGCCGAAATAAAACGAGTCGCAGCTACCGTAAAAGAAGTAGTCGCATATGTTAACCGTTTGAGTCTATCCGAACAGCAGAAAACCATAGAGGAGAAATGGCCAGAACTCCTAGCAGCGAAGAAGGCTGAAGAAAAGGTGAAAGGGCTTCCGCCGTTGCCGAACGCCGAGAAATATGAGCGAATAGTTACGCGTTTTTCCCCGAATCCTGACTGCGTGCTGCATTTAGGTTCGGCGAGAGCCATAGTTCTCTGCTATGAATACGCAAAAATGTATAAAGGAAAGTTTATTCTACGCTTCGAAGATACAGACCCGAAGCTGAAAAGACCAGTACCCGAATTCTATGACAAAATAAGAGAAGACCTAGATTGGCTAGGATGTAAACCGGACAAGGAGTATATTCAAAGCGACCGCATTCCCATCTACTACGAACACGCAGAAAAACTGCTGAAAAACGCGAAAGCCTACGTTTGCACATGCACACCACAAGATTTCAGACAAAAAATACTAGCGAAGAAGCCTTGTCCATGCAGAGAACTTCCACCGGAAACGCAGCTTGAAAGATGGGAAAAAATGCTCAACGGCAAGTACGCTGAAGGTGAAGCCGTAGTACGCGTAAAAACAGACATAACCCATCCCAACCCCGCAATAAGAGACTGGCCCGCGCTACGCATAATAGACACAGAGAAATATCCTCATCCAAGGGTCGGAGGCAAATATCGTGTTTGGCCGCTCTACAATTTCGCGTGTGGAATAGACGACCACTTGATGGGGGTCACACATATAATTCGTGGGAAAGAACACTTGACGAATCAGCATCGTCAAGAATACTTGTATGCACACTTCGGATGGCAATATCCCGAAGCCATCCATTACGGCAGACTGAAAATTACTGGGGCTTTTCTGAGCAAATCGAAAATCGTTCAGGGAATACGTGACGGCACGTTCAAGAGCTGGGACGACCCGAGACTAGCGACTTTTCTCGCCTTGAAACGTAGAGGGATAACGCCTGAAGCCATTCGACAATTAATAATCGACGTAGGTCCGAAAACAGCGGATGTCACGTTGAGCTGGGAAAACCTCTACGCCTACAACCGCAAAATCCTAGACCCAAAGGCAAACCGTTACTTTTTTGTCTCAGACCCGGTTCAGCTAACCGTGCAGAATTTGCCTAAAGCTTTCCACGCTAAGCTTAATTTGCATCCGGACTATCCGGAAAGAGGATTCCGTAAATATCGAGTAGAACCGAAAGGGGAAGCGAGAGAAGCACAGTTCTGGATTTCGAGAGAAGACTTTGAGAAGTTCGAGGTGAACCGTGTGGTTCGTCTGATGGAGCTTTTCAACATTACGGTGCGGAAGGTTAGAAGCTACGAGGTTGAAGCAGACTATCACAGCGAAACCTACCAAGAAGCAAGAACATTGAAGGCGCCGTTAATTCACTGGATTCCCATAAACGAGGGAATGCCTTGCCAAGTAGTGATGCCCGATGCTACAGTGAAAGAAGGAGTAGCTGAGAAACTATGCAAAAAGCTAAAGCCAGACACCGCGATACAGTTTGAACGGTTCGGCTTCGTCAGAATAGACGCGGTAAACAAGAAGCTTGTAGCATACTATGCACATAAATAGAAGAGAGAAAAGGGAAAATGCGAAAACAAGACAAAATCGTGCTGTGGCCAGCCTACTTTGATGCTGGTAGGACGAGAGAAAAAGGAAGAAAACTGCCACGGAACTTGTGCGTTCCGCTGCCTAAAATCAGCGAACTAAAGGAAGCCGTAGAAAGACTTGGATTGAAAAACGAGTTAGTCTTGGACGCAGCCTACCCGAAAACGCCGTGGATTAGAAGCGGCATGCTCCTAGTTGCAAAGAGGGAGCCGAAGAACACTCTACTGAAAAAAATTGGGGCAGAACTTTTGAAGGTTAGAAGCAGCAGAGTTCAAAAAGAAGCTAAAGCGAGAAAGAAAAAGAAGAAAAAACGTTAGAAGTCGGGGTTTATTCTTCGCGAATCAGCACAGCGTTGATTATACCGTGCTGTCCAGGACGAGAAGTTACGCGCGCTAAGCCTAGAGAAGTTTCGATTACGGCTCCTTTGGTTATTACGCCTCGACGGTTATAGTCCACGTTCGCCGGGTTCTTTACTACGCGTAAAATTTCGGCTTTCTGTGTTTTTCCGGTTGAAGGGTCGGTTACGCACGCGTGGTTGTTGCTTAAAACTCGAATCTTGATGTTTCCGCCGCGTCGCCGGCTTATCTTTCTAACCGTTTTTCCGAGAATTGTTTCCGTTGGAAAGGAACCTCTTTCGAAACGGCGTTTTTTACGGTATGGACGCTTCTTTCCACCTGTTGGTTTGCGTTTATGTTGGTCTCCGTGCCAGACAGCCATTTTCCATCTTCCTACTTTGTGTTAGTTTATGAGAAAACTGTTTCAAATATAAACCTTATTGAGACTGCGGCTTTTGAAAAATTCGTTTCAGCTGCCGCTTCATGGTTGCTATGTCATGGCTTAAGCCGAAATAGTCAGCGAAATACGGCGTCGTCTTCAGAATGCTTGACCTTCCGCTTTTCTCGCGGGTTATCAAGCCCATTTCTTCCAGCTGTTTTATATGCTGGTAGGCGTGTCTTCCTCTAACGGCTACTACACGTATTTGAGAAACTGGCTGGCGATACGCAATGTAGGCAAGCGTTTTAAGAGGACCAGTTGAGAGAAGGGGACGTTTTACCAGCCTTTTTACTTGAGGCGTGAATTCGGCTTTTAGCTGCAGAACAAATCTTTCGTCTTTGAGTTCAAGGATTTCGAGGGCAGTGTTACGGCTTGCGTACTCCTTCATCAGCATCCGAGCCAGCCGTTGAACCTTCCTCTTCGAACGCGTTTTAAGGATGGAACCTAAAGTTTTAAGGTCCAAGGGACGCCCAGCCACGTAGAGGGCGGCTTCTAACAGTGCAAGTTCATGCTTCAGTTTTTCAGCTTTAGCCGTTTCTTCTTGTTTAGCCTTATCTGCTTTCAAGGGCAACCCCGTCAGCGCCGTAATCTTGGCTTTCACCCACGGTTATGTATATTTCACCAAACTCTTCGTTTTGCCACAGGCTGACCTTCCCTTTCTGGGCGAGAAACAGTAGTAGAATAAAGATTCTTATAGCGTCTATTCTTTCTTTCCCAGCAACGAACCTAGAAAAATTGATTATGCCTCTTCCCTTCACTTTTTGGTGAAGCTGCAGATAAAGTTCTTCCATCTGCGCTTCTATTTCCATCAGATAAGCATCAACAACGGATAAAATGTCAGATGGTGGTGGAAGAACAGGTTCCAGTTTAGGTTTTGTCGGGGAGATCTTTTCGCCTTTGAGCACTTCATCTAAGACTTGAAGTAGGTTTTGGATTGTGGTGGATGTTAGCTCGTGGCGCAAGGGGAGGAACAGCGGAGGGGGGAGAAAGTCTAACAGTTTTTTCGGCGGCGGTGATGGAGGCTCTTCCAGTTTGAGCAGAAGTTTAGATTTCATAAGGTATATGAGGGCTGAGGAATCTAGAGCCACGCCGGAAGCCCTAAAGTCAACTTCACCGCGTTTCTCCATTTCTTCGAGAAAGGAAAGAAGCAGATAGGCGACATTTATCTTCCAAGGGGTAATCTTTCCAAGCTTTCGGAAGTCGAAGAGAATGTTCCATGGTGGGCGCAGGTAGAAAGGCTTGCTAACGGGGCTTAGCTGGGGCATTACGCCGGGACCTCCAAGAATTTGGCTGAAATCACGTTTGAAACACCGTTTCGCGCGTATACGCCGTATACTTTCTGCGCTTTGTTCACCATTTCCGGCTTCAAAGTAATAACGATAAACTGGGACTTCGAAGACTCCTCAGCGAGCAGTTCGCCGAGCTTCGACACGTGAAAGGCATCGAGGTGCGCATCTATCTCGTCGAGTATGTAGAACGAAGCTGGAGAGAACTCTTGTATGGCAAATAGGAACGCTACGGCTGAAACAGAGCGTTCCCCTCCGCTTGCTCCAGTAACCAGAATTTCGCTCTTGTTGACGAACTGCACAATCATGTCTACTCCGCCGGCGAAAGGATCTTCGGGGTTTTGCAGTTTAAGGTAGGCTTTTCCGCCGCCCGTCAACTTCGCGAAGTATCGTTGGAGGTTCATGTTTATCTTCGTGAAGGCTTCCATGAAAACCTCACGTTTCTTACGGTCGATTTCCTCCATGAACTTGAGTATGGCTTGTTTTTCGCGTTCAAGTTCGTTCATCCGCATCGAAAGTTCCTTGTAACGCGAGATTTGTTCAGCGTAGTGCGACAGAGCCAGCTGGTTCACCCCGCCTATTCTTTCGAGTTCCATGTTCAACATCTGCATTAGCACTTCAGCTTCTTCAACCTCTTTCCTTGAAACGGGCACAGGCTCGTCGCATCCGAGCTGCCGTAGCGTGTTACGGTGTTGCCCTATTTTCAACAGTGATGTTTGAAGCTTAAGCCTTAGCTGATTTAGCAGCCTATCCGTCTGCTCATATTCCATGTCTAACCGCTGAAGTCGCTTATCCATATCGTCTATTTGTGCCGTGAACTTTTTGGCTTCTTCACGGGCACCCAAAACAGTGCGGGAAAGCTCTATACGAGATTTTTCAAGCTCCATGAGTTCTTGTCTAAGCGTTTCCTTCTGCTGCAGCGCTTGCTGAACTTCCTTTTCAAGCCTTCTTAGCTGCTGCTCAACCTTTCTCAGCTGGATTTTGCTGTTCTGGTAGCTTATTCGAAGAACATTCTCGAATTGAGACTGGAGTGTAGAGATTTCCGTTTCAAGAGAGCCTAAGTTTTGTCTCAGCCGAATGATTTCTTCACCAAGCCTTTCCCGTTGAATTTCCATTTTCTGGATTTCAGCAGGGTCAGTCTTTCTCCTCAGCTCACGGAGCTCTTTCTGCAGTTTCCGAATTTGCTTTCGGATAGAGTTTTTCTCAGCCTTATTGAGTCCAAGCTGAGTTTTCTCCTTTTCGAGGAGGCTATTTAGTCTCTGCATGTAGAGAACAACCCGACGTATGTTACGTCGGGTTCTTTTAGCTGTTCTTTGCACCCTTTGAATTTCATTGTCCAGCGTTGTGATAGCTTCGGATAAGCGGGCTATTTCGACGAGCGTCTTATCGATTTCTTCTTCGATAACAGCGATGTCACTGTTTCGCTTAGCTAAGTGCTGTTTAAGCGCCTTAACGGCTTCATCGAGGCTTTTCAGAGCGTTTTCGCTTGGAATAATGTTCGAGAAATCTATTGGCGCACGGTAATATCCACTTTCCAAACCGCCGCCGGGTTCGAAGACGTCTCCGTTAACCGTAACCGCGCGGTATCCTTCATTACATACTGAAGACGCGGTTTTCTCGTCTGAAACTATGACAGTATCTCCGAAAATGAAGGATACGGCTGGCAAGTACTGTCTAGAGCATTTAACGAAGGCCGAGGCGATTCCAATGATGCCTCTGCCCCGCGGGGGCTTCACGATTCTAGCTCGGGTAATGCCTTTGAGAGGGATAATTTTTATTCTTCCAAGTTTAAGCCTTCTCAAAGTTTCGGTGCACGTGTAAGCCACGTCGAGGTCGTCTACAACTACGGCGTCCAGCCATCCGGCAGCGGCGGTTTCCAAGGCTCTTCTGTAGCGTCTATCCATTCTGATTAGCTTTTTAAAACGTCCGTGCACGCCTCTGATTACTCCTAGCTCGCCGAGTTCTTCGATGTTACGTAGAGCTTTTTCCTCGGCAGCTATTGTTTCGGCAAGTTCCTTCTGTGTGGCGAACTCCACCACCGCGCTTTTCGCTGATTCAGCGATTTTTTCAGCTTCGGAAATTTCCCGTTCTATAGCTTCTTTTTGAGCTCTTTTCCGCGCTAAGGTTTGTTCTAGGCTTTTCAGCCTGTTTTTCTGTTCTTTCTGAATTTCTTCTAGGTCTTTTACGGATTTTTGCAGTTCTTCCAAGGTCTCTGCGAAGCGTTGTTTCCGCGATGATAGGTCTGTTAGTCGGCGTTTCCGCGTTTTTATCGAGTTTTGAAGCCTCGCTGATTCGGTTCGAAGCTCAACAAGCCGTTGATAAAGCTTGTCTATCTGCTGTTCAAGCTCTCGCGTTTTAGAGCTGTTTTCATCGAGATGCTCCCAGAGCTGAGCTGTTTCCTTCATCAACGCTTCATGCTCAGCTTGTTTCATGGAAATTTCTTTCTGAAGAGCCGCGTAACGCTTCCGCAGTTTCCTTATTTTAAGTCTGTTTTCTTTTATTTCGTTGCGTAACTGTTCAAAGTGTTGGCGGTGGTTGTCTCGGACTTTTCTTAGTCCTTCGAGACTTATAGTTGCGGTGTTTATCTTCGAAGTGAGCTCGCTGAGTTTTGATTTGAGCTCTCCTATCTTCATTTGAACCTGAAGAACTCGGGCTCCACCCTCCTCCACCATTTCAGAGCTGAGTTTTCGCCATTCAAGCTCCACTGCACGTCTTTTCGAACGAAACTTTTCCCGTAGCTGCCTTAGTTTTTCAACTTTCTTTTCGACGCGTTCAACCTGAGCGGACAGTGTTTGAGATTCTTTCTGAAGCTGGAAGATTTCGTATGAGAGCTTCTTAATCTCAAGCCGTTTTATTTCGTTCCGTAGAAAACGGTATCGCAGAAGCTCGTTTCGCTCTCTCTCGAGGTCGTCAACCCGCTTCTGAACCTCATCGATTCTTCCCATAGCTGTGCGGATAGCCAAGTCCGCGGCTCGAAGCTTCTCCTCAGCCTCAGCCTTCTCCGCGTCGTACTGCGCAATCCCAATTAAGTCCTCGATTATCTTTCGCCGCTCAACCGAAGAGATGTCGGTCAACCGCGTTATGGTTCCTTGCATTATAAGGTTATGCCCAGAGGAAGTTATCCCCGACATCGAAAGCATTTCGAGAATTTGAGTTCGTGAAACCCTCCGACCGTTCAACCTGTAAATGCTCTGCCCATCTCTCCGAACCTCGCGGGAAACGGTGACTGTAGCTGTGTCTACAGGTATTCTTCCATCAGAGTTATCGAACTGAATTACTACCTTGGCAGATCTGGCGCGTTCTATTCCGGCTTCAGGTGACCCGTGGAAAATAAGCTTGGATGCCGAGTCGGCTCGGAGACGTCTAACGCTCAGTTCGCCTAGAGCGAACAGTATCGCATCAACAATGTTTGTTTTCCCACTTCCGTTGGGTCCGGTTATAACCGTGAAGCCTTTATCCAACGTGATAGTAACTTTCTGGGAACCGAAGGATTTGAATCCTCTGATTTCTATTTTTTTAATGTAAGGCATGTCGCATCGTCCTCGCCTCGAAACAAGCTTTAACGTCGAGGCTTTGTTCTATATTATTGTTCTATAATTCAGAGCTATTTCAAAGTTTTAACAGTTGTGTAAATTTTTGCGGTATTTTTAATGGGCTTATTCATGTTTTTTAGCCATTTTTCTGATAAAGGCTTTTATCCGCTCCTTATCGCCGCTTATGAGAAAATACCCGTCAGGCTGCCTTTTACACGAGAGATTCTCCTCTTCAGCTATTCTACGTATAACTTCTTCAGGAGTTTCTGCTGAAGCCTTTATTCGAATCCATTGTTCTTCCCGTGGAACCCCTGGAACAAAGTGGGAAACAGAAGAGCCAGCTTCAGCTTCGGCTTCTTCTGCGGCTTTCTCTTGAGCCTTTGTCAATTTTTCAATCCATTCCTTGAAAAATTCCTCGCCTATTGTTTGGGCTTCAGAGAAAAGGAAAAACTCCACGTTTGACAAGTACTGTTCGATTTTCGGAATAACCGTTCCCTCACATGTCTTGTCAGCTTTTGCTACTTGAATCAGTGTTCTAGCCGAACGTAAATCCTGCATTATATTAGCGGGAATTTGTTTGCCCTTTTTTCTGAATTCGGTAACCATGTCTGACAAAACCTTCCAAACAGCTTCGTATGTCAAATCTTGTTCCTCCAACAACATTTACTTAAAGGAAGCGTTTAACAGCTTCTTTGCCGAGCATTCCGACCTTGACACCTAAGGCTTCGGCTTTGGAGGAAGCCGCCTTAACTTCTTTGTTCAGCATTTCTTCGAAGGTTGTTACACCTGATACAACAGCAGCGGCTACGCCGAGTTTTTCAGCAGCCTCCATGTTTAGGAAGCCGCACATGAGGAAGCCGCGTTTGCCTACTATCAGCATTAAAGGCGGAGATTCTGGCAGTTCCACCTTCAAGCCTAATGCCGTTTTACCATCAAAGCCAAGTTGAGCTATGTGAATCATGCTTTTTCATTCCTTTATTGTCAGTTTCGATTATGGCTTAAATAAGGATTGTGATAAAATAGGAGCGAAGGACAAGCTATGTTGACACGGCTCAAGAAGAAGTTCCAGTCAAAAATCGCTTCTGTAGCAGAGAAGCTAGGGAACGCCGGGTTCACGCCTAACACCATGAGCCTTCTAGGAATCCTTCTAGCTGTTTTGTCAGCAGCATTCTATATAAACGCGAAAGATTCTCACCTGTTCACTTTTTTAGCCGCTGTTTTACTGTTGCTTTCGGGATTATGCGACGCGTTGGATGGCGCAATCGCCCGTGTATGTTCGAAAACAACGGTTTTCGGAGGTTTTTTCGACTCGGTTTTAGACCGGTATGCCGATGCTTTGGTCTACTCAGCTATAATCCTCGGAGGCTTATGCGAACTTCACTGGGGCGCCATAGCACTGGTTGGTTCTCTGCTCGTTAGTTACACGCGGGCAAGGGCTGAAGCTGAAAAAGTGAACATGGAGTCGGTGGGTTTGATGGAAAGACCGGAACGGATTATCATAGTTGCGATAGCCACATTAGCGGGAATCTACGTGGAAGACGCGTTAAACTTCGGGATTCTCCTTTTAGCAGTATTAACAAACATTACAGTTGTGCAGAGAATTTTCTATTTCTACAAGAAAACAAAACCGAATGAGAGTGGAACTTAAGCGTTTATCTTCTACGCCGCTTTCTCCGCTCGTTTTTAGAGCGAACTTTTACTATTCCACGGTGAACCGCGCATGAGACACAGTAATATTTAGTTTGCACAGCTGTCGGAAGATACGCGCCTTTCTGACGAAGCTCCTTAGCCAAAGAAGGATCAACTAGGGAAACTCGTCTAGAAACTTTTTTGGCTTTGTCCCTTGGAACAAGCTCACCACAACTGGCACATTGCACATATCCGCTTCTACCTTTGCCGCCTTTCGACCTTCCACGACTTTTCCTTTTAACAGGCAATCCTCATCACACAGAGCTTTAAAGTTCGATATTTAGAAATGAAACTTCACTTATATATCTGTTCTTAATTTCAGAATCTTCGCAATATTTGCTCCCGGGTCAATTCGCGGCGCTATCTTACCTTTACTCGAAGTGAACAGGGTTGTTACTCCTGGGCCGTGGCCTGAGATGACGGAGTTGCAGTGCACCACTATTCCGACGGTTACTGCGCCTTTTCGGTATAGCCTACCATAAGTGCTGTCCGCGTCCATTATGGCTACGAGGTCGCCGAGACGTAGATCTTCCAGCCCGTAGGCTTCCACTGTGGGCTTATCGAAGAGTTGAATGTCATAGTCTCCGGAATAGGTTTGGGTGGCTCCTAACCCGGAACCCATGATTTTCGCTGGAATCTGGTGGGTAACTGGGATTTCCAGCTTGTCTCCTGCGGGTTTGATGTCGAGGGCTTCCAGAAAGCCGGGGTCGATGTTCATGACTTTTATTTCCGGGAAGTCGAGAAGCTTCAGTCCTAACCCATAGGTCTTTATCAAAATCTTGTCCCCTATCAAAAGTTTTTCAAGCGTTTCCGGTGGAAAGTCTACTAGCACGTGTTCTATTCCCCCATGTTTTCCAGTTACTACGCCTTTTGCGCCTTTTGCGTCTCCGCTCACAACAGTGGCTTCGTTGCCTACGCACGATAGGATGTTAAACGCGCGGTTGGCTGGGGAGTAAACGTCTTCTTTCTCTCGGTTTTGAACGCTTACGCCGGGTTCAACATGGTCGGCTTCCCATCCGCAAGCCGGGTCTCCAACCCGTATGTTATAGGTTATTCCGCCAACGCCGGGCAAAACAACCGGCTGCCCATCCGCAGAGATTCTGTAGGGGCTTCGACCGTAGATAGGACTTGTTACCTCACCTACGACTGAGAGCTTTACAAGTTTTTCCTTGTTCGTTCTTAACACCATGCTTCCTCCTAGGAGCGTTCTATTATGTTTCGAGTTGCTGATAAAATTTGGCTTTGCTGGATACGTAGGGTATATAAACAAGCGTTGGAAATACAAACGGTAACAGGGAGAAAAGCGAAATGGCGAATGTTGTGGTTTCATATAAGATATTTCCAACCGACGTCACTGTAGAGTTCGAACAGCTCAAAAAAGCGATTGAGAATAGCCTTCCAGAATTCGCTTCGATCTACGGCTACGGCGAGGAACCCATAGCCTTCGGCTTGAAAGCGTTAATTGCTCACATAAAGATTCCCGAAGACAAGTCTGGAGTACTCGAAGAGCTCGAGAACAAACTTCAGCAGATAGAAAACGTCAGCCAAATACAGACGATAATGGTGCGTAGAACTCGATAGACGAACGAAACTTTAAATACGCAAACAAGGTTTCAACCATCTAGAAATTCTCTTAAGGAGAGCATCCCAAAATGGGTGAAGTTCAATTACGAGTGGCAGACGCGAGGCAAAGAGATGTTGGAAGAGGAATCGCTAGAATAGACCAGCAGACGATGCAGAAACTCGGGATATCAGCCGGAGATGTCATAGAAATAACGGGAAAACGCACCACCTCAGCAATAGCGTGGCCAGCCTACACCGAAGACCAGAACCGCGGCATCATACGCATAGACGGTTTCACACGGAAAAACGCCGGGGTAGCAATCAACGAATACGTTATCGTAAGGCCCGCGAAGGTAAAGAACGCGTTAAGCGTCACCCTCGCCCCCGTTGACATGCGCCTCAACGTGGACGAAGATTTTACACGTTTCGTTAAGAACCGCCTTATGGAACGCACCGTCACAGAAGGAGACACAACCCTCGTCATGATGCTTGGGCAAGCCATACCCTTTACAGTGACGAAAACACGTCCTCACGGAATAGTTCGCATAACCCAGGACACAAAACTGCAGATATTAAGCGAGCCGGCGCCGGAAGCCCGGGGAATGCCTAGAACCACCTACGAGGATATAGGGGGACTGCACGAAGAGATTCAACGCGTAAGAGAAATGGTTGAGCTGCCGCTTCGGCATCCGGAGCTCTTCCAAAGGCTCGGAATAGAGCCGCCGAAAGGCGTGTTGCTCCACGGTCCACCGGGATGCGGGAAAACGCTACTAGCGAGAGCAGTAGCCAACGAGTCTGAGGCCAACTTTTTCGCTATAAATGGACCTGAAATAATGAGCAAGTTTTACGGCGAGTCAGAAGCTCGTCTCCGCGAAATCTTTCAGCAGGCACAGCAAAACGCGCCTAGCATAATCTTCATCGATGAGCTTGATGCGATTGCACCTAAACGGGAAGAAGTAACCGGGGAGGTAGAAAGGCGAGTTGTCGCCCAGCTTTTGGCGTTGATGGATGGCTTAGCGGGAAGGGGAAACGTTATTGTGATAGGAGCCACAAACCGCCCAGACGCCCTTGACCCTGCGCTGCGGAGACCCGGAAGGTTCGATAGAGAAATTGAAATAGGAGTACCCGATAGGCAGGCGAGATACGAGATATTGCAGATTCACACCCGGGGAATGCCCCTCGCCGAAGACGTAAACCTCCGCAAACTGGCTGAAATAACCCACGGCTACACGGGCGCAGACCTAGCTGCGCTGTGCCGCGAAACAGCTATGAAAGCTTTGAGGCGATACTTGCCTGAAATAAACTTGGAAGAAGAAAGGATACCGCCAAGCGTGCTGGAGAAAATGGAAGTCAGAATGGAAGACTTCTTGAACGCGTACAAGGAGATAACGCCCACAGCCATGCGTGAGGTTTACATAGAAGTCCCAGCGGTCCACTGGGACGCCATAGGCGGACTCCACGAAGTTAAGCAAGAATTAAGAGAAGCCGTCGAATGGCCAATTAAAAAGCCTGAAATGTTCAAGAGGCTTGGAATAAAACCTCCGAAGGGCGTATTACTCTACGGTCCACCGGGATGCGGCAAGACTTTGCTGGCGAGGGCGGTTGCAACCGAAAGCGAGGCGAACTTCATAACGATTAAGGGTCCAGAAGTGTTTTCGAAGTGGGTTGGCGAGTCTGAGAAAGCCATTAGGGAAGTATTCAGAAAAGCCCGAATGGCAGCGCCGTCTGTAATATTCTTCGACGAGTTCGACGCTTTAGTTCCTAAGCGGGGAATGGGCTACGCGGACAGCGGAGTAACTGAACGGGTGATAAGCCAGCTTTTAACCGAAATCGACGGCATCCAAACGTTAGAAGACGTGGTAGTCATAGCCGCCACGAACCGTCCGGACATAATTGACCCAGCGGTTCTCCGACCAGGACGCTTCGACCGTCTGATCTACGTTCCAGAACCAGATGAAAAAGCAAGACTTGAAATATTCCAGATTTACACGAAGAACATGCCCCTAGCCAAGGACGTAGACCTAAAACATCTGGCAGAAATAACTAATGGATACTCAGGAGCAGACATCGAAGCCTTATGCCGCGAAGCAGCACTAAACGCCTTGAGGAGAAACCCCAACGCTAAACAAGTAACCAAGGAAGACTTCCAAAAAGCAATGGAAAAGATAGGTCCTTCAATCTCTAGAGACATGGAAGAATGGTACAAGAGCTTCGCTAAGCAGATTAGGAGGATAAAGAAGCCGGCTACTCCAATCGCATAGGTTTGAACTGAAATGTCGAAAATATGGCGTACCAGCACAGCGAGTTCGGTTGTCCTACAAATCCTTAAAAAGAAAAAAGCGGTAAACGATACGGA
>QMXC01000010.1 GCA_003661945.1 Candidatus Bathyarchaeota archaeon
CATAGAATTCTAAGCTTCCCTTAACAATGTATGCGGGAACCATCTCAGTGTTCACCGCCTCCAATGAAGAGACGATATACACGAGTTCAACGGACCCTATGACTATTCTGTTTATTGCGGGATGAAAATGTCCGATAAAAAATGTAATTTTTTCAGGAAATGGGTTCGTATTTAACCCTCCGTTCGAGCTCTGATCTAAGTCCTATATAAGTTTTGTCATATATTAGAATCTGACATGGGTAATTATGAAAATAGTTTTCCGAACGTAAAAGTTGTTATTTAGAATTTTGTTTTTGGTTGAAGTGCCATTCGCACCATAGGTCCGGGGGATGTTTGTCTGGTGGGCAAACTTTGCACGTTACCTCTATGTTCGGGTTTAGGGTTTTGGCGAAGTTTTTCAAATAGCCATACCGCACTTTTTTGCATGGGAACTCGCCTAGTCCTTTTCGGAGCCTAGCTTCCTGTGTTCTACATTTAACTATCCGCAGTATAGCCTTCGTCGGCGTAATCTCTATTTCCTTGTTTTCTTGATGGTCGAGAGCCCAGCTTGTGTTCCGTAGAAGAAACATGAGAGTGGTTAGGTCCACGTTTCCTTCTATTTGGAACAGTTTGCGTAGGCTTTTGGCTTCGAGGATAGCCATGGTTTTCCAGCATTCTGCGTCTATTTCGGTTGCGGCTTCTGTTCCGAATTTTGCTTCTATCCCGAGGAAGTATAAGCCGTCTACACGCCACAAGTTACGGATTTGAAGAAAGAAAATGTCGAAAAGCCTTTCTTCACCCAGTTTACGAAGCAGTTCACGGTCAGAAAGCCTTTCCACGTCGGTTTTATCTATCACGAAGTTTCACCTTCAGCCGTGCCGAGAACAAATAATTTACCAAGTTGCAGTTTTAAGTTTACCCCTTTTAATGCACCGCAACATTTTGTTAAAATAGAACGTTCTCGCAGTTATCAATATACGGGGAAAGTGCGGTTATGCGCGAACGCAAACGGAGAATAGTGTTGCACGTTGACATGGACCATTTTTTCACTGCTATAGAGGAACGGTTTCATCCCGAATATAAGGGTAAGCCGGTAATCGTCGGTGCCGACCCGAAAGAGGGGAAGGGACGGGGAGTTGTAAGCACGTGCAATTACGAGGCGAGGAAATACGGTGTGAAATCTGGAATGCCCATTTCCAGAGCTTGGAAGCTTTGCCCCCACGCGGTTTATCTGCGACCTAACTACGAGCTTTACCTGGAGGTTTCTCGACGAATCATGGAGATATTGAAGCGTTACGGGGACAGTTTCGAACAGTTTGGCATAGATGAGGCTTTCCTAGATGTGAGCTCGAAAGTTTCGGATTACGAGGAAGCTCGAAGGCTAGCTGAGAAGATAAAGAGTGAAATTTTTGAAGCTGAAGGGTTAACGTGCTCCATAGGGGTTGCGCCCAACAAGCTGGTGGCAAAGATAGCCAGCGACTTTCAAAAACCCGACGGCTTAACAGTTGTTAAAGAAGAGGAAGTTCGAAGCTTTCTTGCGCCTTTGCCCGTTCGCAAGCTTTTGTGGGTTGGACGGAAAACGGAGAAAAAACTGAAGGATATGGGCATAAATACCATTGGAGACTTGGCGAACTGTGACCCTTCATTGCTCATGGAAAAGTTTGGGGCTATGGGTTTTCAGTACAGCCTCATGGCTAAGGGCATAGACGATTCGCCGGTAGGCGGCGACTTCGGAGCCGTGAAATCCATAAGCCGAGACCGTACATTCGAGGAAGACACGTCCGACGTGAAGAAGGTTTTCGAGACTTTGAGCAAGCTAGCGAAGGAGATTCACGACGAAGTGGTGGGGCAGAACTTGTATTTCAAAACAGTTACTGTCAAAGTGCGATACGAAGATTTTGAAACCCACACTCATAGCAAAACGTTGCCCTTCCTGACCAATCGTTTAGAGGACATAGAGAAGAACGCGCGGAGACTGTTGCAGCCTTACTTGGAAAGCGAAAAGAGAATTCGTCTCGTGGGAGTTAAGGTTTCCAACCTTTTTTCCGGCGAGAAGCAGAAAACGTTAACTTAAAAGCAGGGTAGCCTAAATTATTCTGAAAACATTTCGAGACAAGGTGCATGGAAGATTTGAGGCTTGACGAAGCAGCGCTGTTAGGGCTTGTTCAAGGCGTAACCGAGTGGCTGCCCGTTTCAAGTTCCGGACACCTAGCGCTCGTCCAGATTTTTCTAGAACTAAAGCCCCCTCTATTCTTCGACGTCATGCTGCATTTCGGCACGCTTCTCGTGGTCTTAGCCTTTTTCCGCCATGACATAGCCGAGTTCTTCCGCGAAGAAAAACGTCGTGAAGGCGCCGGTGGCTACTTGTTGAAAGTGTTTGCGGCGTTGATACCTACCGCTGTCATCGGCGTTGTTTTCGGCGATATTTTCGAATCTTTTTTCTCAAACGCGGTTGCCGTAGCGGTTGCCTTGCTTTTTACCGGAGCAATATTATACGCTTCAGAGCGTGTAAGCGAAGGCAACAGAAAAATAGGGTTTACACAAGCCTTTGTGATAGGCATAGCCCAGGGAATAGCGATTATCCCAGGAGTTTCCCGCAGCGGCTTCACCATCGCAGCGGGGTTGCTCTTAGGCGTGAAACGGGAGGAAACTTTCAAGTTTTCCTTCGCAATTTTTGTTCCAGCTGTCTTAGGCGCGCTAGCTAAAACGTTTTTGGAGGAGGCTGGTCAAATAGGCTTGAACGGTGTAGGCTGGCTTGAAGTTGCTGTTGGAACAACAGTGGCTGCCGTTGTGGGATATTTCTCTATTAAACTTCTAGCTCAAATACTTGCTAAAAGGCGATTCCACGTTTTCGCATACTATTGCTGGGCGGTTGGAGCGTCCCTTCTGCTATGGCTAGCTGTTTCTTAAGACTTGCCTTAGAAATGTTTTCCGAGGTTTTGGAGAACGGTAATGTTTAAAAGCTTGTGCGGAGTATCCTCAAACTCTAAGCTTTACAAACGTAAAGGAGAAGAAGAAATTGACCGAACGAGTACACCCCAACTCCTCGTATCTAAACGCCAAATCAACAACAGGAACCCAAACACGAGTCAAAGACACAAGCCCAACGAGCGGAATGTGCCCAATATGCATACGCGACTGCCCCTTCATGTGCGAAATAGGTCTCTCCGCATTCAGAGGAAGAGAAGCGCTTTACCCGGTTCCACTACAGTTCGGCGCCAGCACCGCGGGAGCACTTAAAGACTTCAGACTTGACTGGTCGCACTTCAACATCCAATCAGCCCTATTTGAAGTCCACGGGATAGAAGCTGACCCGGACCACGCGATATTTGAAAACGCTAATACTGAAACAACCGTAGGCGGAGTAAAGCTCAAAATCCCAATAATGGTGGGAGCCTTAGGTTCAACAGAAGTGGCGCGTAGAAACTGGGAAGGCTTGGCGATCGGCACAGCTATATCTGGAGCGTCCCTTATAATAGGTGAAAACGTCTGCGGAATGGACGAAAACTCCATAATAACCAACGGAAAAGTAACGCATTCGGAAGAGCTCAAACGCAGAGTTGACCTTTACCGGAAATTCTGGGATGGAAAATACGGCGAAATAGTAGTTCAAACAAACGTTGAAGACCAACGTCTAGGCGTGGATGTTTATGCCGTGTCAAAGCTTGAAGTAAACGTAATCGAGAGAAAGTGGGGACAAGGAGCAAAAGCCATAGGCGGCGAAGTCCGCATACGAAAACTCGAAAAAGCCATAATGCTCAAGAAACGCGGATACATCGTTATACCCGACCCAGAAGACCCCAACGTTCAGCAAGCATTCAGGGAAGGCGTGTTCCAATCATTCGAAAGACACAGCCGAGTAGGCATACCTAAACTTAAGGACTTTGTAGAAGACGTAGAGTGGCTTAGACAGCAAGGAGCAAAACACGTTTATCTCAAAACAGGCGCCTACAGACCCTCAGCCGTCGCTTACACCATGAAAATTGCTTCCGAGGCGAAGATAGACTCTGTAACCTTCGACGGAGCAGGCGGCGGAACGGGAATGAGCCCGGTGCCCATGATGGACGAGATGAGCATACCTACGGTTTACCTTGAAGCACTGGTTCTCAAATGCGCCCAAATCCTCAAACGAAAAGGCAGACACGTCCCAGACATTGCTATGGCAGGCGGCTTCATAAACGAGACGCAGATATTCAAAGCTATCGCAATGAGCAACTATGGAGACGGCCCATACGTAAAAGCCGTGCTCATGGGAAGATCTCCGTTAACAGCGGTAATGAAAGCCTCTTACTTCGTGGAACTCGCAAAGGAAGGAAAACTGCCTAGAAGTTTCAAAGAAAGATACGGAGACAATCCTGAAAAGTTCTTCATAAGCATGCCCGAGTTGAAAGCAAAGTACGGCGAAAGAGTGAAGGAGATTCCTTACGAAGCGGTGGGACTATACGGGTATCTGCATGACCGTATAAGGGTAGGCTTGATGCAGCTGCTCGCTGGAAGCCGCAAGTGGCGGCTTGACTTAATAAACAGGAACGACCTTATGGCGCTAACCGAAAGGGCAGCGAAAGTAACTGGAATACCGCTCGTGGAAGAAGCAGAACAAGACGCGCTTGAAAGAATACTCGAATAAACCCTCCTCCCTCTTATTTTTCTATAAAGCTTCTCCGGCTCTCTACGAGAAGAACTAATTTATTAACGCATACAACACTATTTTACACAATCATCTAGAAAGGACGAGTCTGTTATGAGCTTTGAGATGTGGGCAGAAAAATACCGGCCGAAAACGCTGGACGAAATCGTTAACCAGAGGGAAATAGTTGAACGGCTCAAAAGCTTCGTAAAGGCGAAAAACGTTCCGCACTGTATTTTCGCTGGTCCTCCGGGAACGGGAAAAACTACGGCTGCGCTTTGCTTGGCTCGAGACTTGTACGGCGATGCTTATCGTGAACACCTTATGGAGTTGAACGCGAGCGATGAGCGGGGGATAGACGTTGTGAGGGAAACCGTGAAAACCTTTGCTCGGGTGCGTTCCATAGGAGAGGTTCCGTTCAAAATTTTGATATTAGATGAGGCGGACAACATGACCGCTGACGCTCAGCAAGCTTTGAGGCGGACGATGGAGCGGTACACAGAGACATGCCGGTTCATACTCATCGCGAACTACAGCGGAAAAATAATTGAACCCATACAGTCCCGATGCGCACCCTTCCGCTTCACGTATCTTCCTAAAGCCGAACATGACGCTTTCTTGAGGCGCATAGCCGAAAACGAAAGCGTCACACTGCTCGACGACGGGCTGGAAGCCATATTCGACGTATGCAGCGGGGACATGCGTAAAGCCATAAACACGCTTCAAGCAGCAGCTTCGCTGGGGAAACCCATAACAGCCGAAATCGTGTACTCCGTTGTAGGCAGAGCTCATCCAGCGGATGTGCAGAAAATGGTGTTGACGGCTTTAAACGGTGACTTTACCGGCGCGAGGGAAAAGCTCCGTGAGATGATACAGAAGTACGGCGTAGCTGGAACAGACATCATACGGCAAATTCACACCGAAATCTTCCGCCTTAGCATACCTGAACCGTGGAAAATACGGCTAGCTGACACCGTGGGTGAAATAGACTTTAGGCTTGTACAAGGCTCCAACGAAGAAGTCCAGCTGAGCGCAATGCTCGCCCGACTGGTAGAAGCAGGATACGAAATGAAACAGACAGAAAAGGGTTAAATCGTCATGTACACGGCTTGGACATTAAAGCATAAGCCTCGAACCCTAAAAGACGTTATAGGAAACAAACAAGCCATACAAACGCTCATAGAATGGGTAAAAGCTTGGAACAAGGCAGCTCCAAAGAAAAAAGCCGCTTTCCTCTACGGACCACCGGGAATAGGGAAAACCGTAACCGTTGAGGCTTTAGCCCACGACTTGGACATGGAGCTGGTTGAGAAAAACGCGAGCGACTACCGAACCGAAGACGCTGTGAAACGTTTCGCCGGCATCGCCTCGCAGTACGCCACGCTGTTCGGCAAAAAACGCTTGATACTCTTCGACGAGCTAGACGGAATCACGGGCACGCAGGACAGAGGCGGCGTAAAAGCGTTAACGGAAATCATCAAAACCACGCGTTGCCCAATCGTGCTAATCGCAAACAACGCGTATGACCCGAGGTTCACCAACCTACGAAGATACTGCATGCTCATACAGTTCAAAAAACCCCCGGTCAGCGAAGTCGTTAAACTGTTGAAGAAAATATGCCTACGAGAAGGAATAGCCGCCGAAGAAGCCGCGTTGAGATTCATCGCTCAACGCTCCGGAGGAGACGTTCGCTCCGCTATAAATGACCTACAAGCGTTGGCGCAAGGCAAAACAAGGCTTACCTACGACGATGTTTCTTGGCTTGCCTACCGAGACCGGCAAGAAAACATTTTCACGGTTCTGAAGATGATTTTCTACGCGAGAAGCTGCACGAGCGCCAAGCAAGCCGTCGACATGGCTGAAGTTGACCCGGACATGCTTTTCGAATGGATATACGAAAACGCTCCACAGCACTTGACGCATCCGCAAGATTTAGCCAGAGCCATGGACGCGCTTTCCATAGCCGACGTCTACCGCGGACGCATCCGTAAAACCGGAAACTGGAAGTTCATGCGGTATTTTCTAGATTTCATGACAGCTGGAGTAGCCATGGCTCGACAGAAAAGCAGACCTTCCGGTTGGACGCCGTTCCGTTTTCCAAAACGGATACAAGAGCTTTCCAGAACAAAAGGTAAAAGAAGACTTGAACTTGCGATTGGAACAAAGATTAAGCGGCGTTTTCACATGTCCGCCTATAGAGCTTCAAAAGAGGTTTTGCCCTACATTAAGATAATCTTCGAAAACAACGTGGAAATGGCTGCTGGAATAGCCCGCTGGCTCGACTTGGACAAAGAGATGATTGAATACATAGTTAGTGATGAAAAAGCAAAAGCTATTTTGGAGCATATGGAAACCCTTTAGTGGATTTTGCTTCCAACCGCTACGTCCTTTTCCGGCTGCAAAGCTACAACGTTTCCTTCGTTGTCTTCGGCAGCTAGAATCATGCACTGCGACTCCACGCCCATAAACTTTCGCCGTTCTAGGTTAAGCAGAAAAGCATACTTTTTTCCAACTAGTTCTTCGGGTTTATACCATTGTAGTAGTCCGGCGACGGCTTGACGTTTCTCCGTGCCGAAATCCACTATCATGCGTATCAGATTCCGTGAACCCGGGATATGCTCCGCTTCTAGAACCTTTCCTACACGCATATCCAGCTTCTGAAACTCTTTGAAAGAGATTTCTGCCACGTTTTCACCTTCTATTCTATTTTTATTTTGTATGTTCCCTCTTTTTGACGGGAAAGTATTCCAAGCTTCGGGATTCTTATTTTGAGAACGCCGTTTTTGTATTTTGCTCTTGCCTTTTCGCAGTTAATTTTCTTGCTCGGTAAAATGATTATCTTGTAGAAGCCTCCGGCTTTCACCTCTAGTTTCCCATCGAAAATCGTCAGTTCGATTTCTTCCTTGTTCAAGCCGGGAAGCTCTATGTAGATTCTCAAAGTTCTTCGGTCTTCGAAAACGTCGATTAGGGGTTCAACCTCTTCTTCGAGAATTTCCTTCGGAAAATTAAGCCGGGGAGCTTTCGTGTCTCCGAATTTCCTCTTGGCTATGAACCCCTTTATTCCAGGCTTGTCGAAAGTTTGGATGTCCCATTCCCCGCTGGCTGCTTCTCTTTCAGCCATGTCTTCGAGTTCCCGAAGCTGTTTTGAAAGTTTCTTCGAGAGCTTCTTATAGAAAATGTCTAGTTGGCGGATAAGTTCATCAAAATCCTCGAAGTCCGAGTCGTCTGACATTAGGCTTTCATCTCTGTCTTCTACATTGAATGACGTTCGCATATAAAATGTTTTAGCATGTAAAAGTGCACAGTAGCCTAAAACGTATTTAAACCTCGAGACGCATTTTGCAATAGAGGCGTAAGTCATGCTTCATGAGGCTATGCTCTACGAAAAACTATCAGATAACAAAGTTAAATGCAATCTCTGCGCGCGAAGATGCGAAATAAAAGAGGGAAAAACCGGGTTCTGCCTCGTCCGCAAAAACGATGGAGGAACGCTCTATTCGCTTGTCTACGCCAAAGCTTGTTCCGCGTGTGTAGACCCGATAATGAAGAAGCCGTTGAGCCACTTTCATCCCGGAGCCCTAGTGATGTCCATCGCCACCATGGGATGCAACTTCCGATGCAAATTCTGCGACAACTGGATGATAAGTCAACAAAAGGAAATCGAAGGAAAACATTTTCCACCAGAAGAAGTCGTGAAAACAGCACGGGAACACGGCTGCCAAGGAATAAGCTACACCTACACGGAGCCAACCATATTCTTCGAATACGCGTATGACACGGCTAAACTAGCGAAACAAGTTGGATTCTTCAATACCTTTGTAACCAACGGATACATGACTCCAGAAGCAGTGAAAACCATAGCGCCATACCTCGACGCAGCAACCGTGGACTTCAAAGGAGGAGGAGACCCGAAATTCTACAAGAAGTTTTCCTCCGTTCCATCAGTGGAGCCAATCTACGAGTCTCTAAAAGAAATGAAGCGAAACGACATACACATCGAAATCACAAACCTAGTTGTGCCGAAAATAGGCGACTCCATAGACAGAATCCGCGAACTAGCCGAATGGATATGCCAAAACTTAGGTGAAGACACTCCTTTCCACCTATTGAGGTTCCATCCCGATTATACGCTAACAACGATTCCAGCGACTCCCGTGGAAACTCTGGAAAAAGCCTACACGACATCACGAGACGCGGGGTTACATTACGTCTACATAGGCAATGTTCCCGGACATCCATGTGAAAACACGTACTGTCCAAGCTGTAGGGAACTCCTCATAAAACGTTTCGGCTTCGAAATCACCCGTTGGAACCTCACGAAAGACATGCGCTGCCCAGTTTGCGGACAGCAAATCCCGATAAAAGGTGAGCTTCACCCAGCTGGGTACTCTTATCCCTACGCCCTATTTTAATAAGGACGTTTTCAACCTTTCTAGGCTTGAAGAGAAAATGTGGAGGCTTCTAAGACCCGACGCAGAGGCTGTACTCCACGACAAAAAAGCGAGAAAAAGCCTAGGCAGATACTTCGACGTTATGCAAAACGCGAAGCCGGCGAAGTTTCAGCTAGCCAAAAAGCTTCCAGCCGAATTCAGCGAAACGGATTCTACAGAAAAGCTGTGGAAGCTTCACGACGAGTTGACCGGGGCTTACTACGAGCTGGAAAAACATGTAGACTCCCGCCTAAAGCTTTTCAGCGAACTCGAAACTCCGCGGAAATCTTTTCTCGACTTAAAAATCGAAATTGCACGTCGAATAATGGAGAACTGCCACTTATGCGCGAGGAGGTGCGGCGTAAACCGTTGGAAAGGCGAACTGGGATTCTGCGGGTGCGGCGTCCAGATAACGGTTTCCAGCTTTTTCGCTCATATGGGTGAAGAACCTGAACTTGTCCCTTCCGGAACAATTTTTACGTTAGGCTGCACCATGCGTTGCTTACACTGTCAGAACTGGACGATTTCCCAATGGATGGAAGCCGGCGAGCTATACACGCCTAAACAGCTAGCACGGGTAATTGAAAGGCTTAGAAGCGAAGGATGTAGAAACGTAAATCTAGTAGGCGGCGAACCGACGCCTTGGCTTCAACAATGGCTCGAAACCTTCAGCCACGTAAACGTCAACGTTCCCGTGGTTTGGAATTCGAACAGCTACTACAGCGAAGAAACAGCCAAACTCCTAGCCGGCTTCGCCGACGTTTATCTCTTAGACTTCAAATACGGCGAAGGAACATGCGCAGAAAGAATTTCCGCGGCGCCAAAATACTGGGAGAACTGCACGCGAAACCACCTGTACGCGGGGAAACATGGAGAACTAATCATACGCGTGCTGGTTTTACCCGAACATCTAGAATGTTGCACCAAACCCATTCTCAAATGGATTGCACAAAATCTAGGTGAAAACACTCGGACCAATGTCATGTTCCAATACCGACCGGAGTGGAGAGCACATGAAATCCCAGAGCTTCGTAGAAGACTAACACAAAGCGAAATGGAAAAAGCCGTGGAATACGCCAGACGAGCAGGTTTAAAAAACTTCATAACATAGCGCTGCTTTGAACCAAAAACTATTTCTCCAACACCCGGCTCCTTTTCGGTTAAAGACAGGAGAAAGAAAATGCCATACTGCCCCGAATGTGGAGGAGAAATGCAATACATAATCTCCACAAAACAGTACGTCTGCAAAAGCTGCGGCTTAACCCTAACGAAACAGGAGCTCATAGAGCTCAAAATAGCGTTACGACCAGACTTTGAGTCTGAAACAGAACGCAAAAAGAAGGAACGCCGAGAATACCTCAAATGGTGGCTGAGCAAGAAGAAAGGCTAAAGCTGGAAGCCAACCCGTCTTGTGGAGAAAATATTAGCCTACACGCTGTTTCCGAACGGTTATAGGCGTTTTCGCGAAACCTTATTTTTCGTAAACCACCTATTAGGCTAAGGAAGGAGAAGAACCTTGCAAAACCATGTGGAAATTCTATGTGTCGGAAACGAATTGCTCATAGGAAAAACCCTAAACACTAACGCTCAGTGGCTAGCGAAGCGAATAACAACGCTGGGACTAGAAGTGAAGAGGATAACCGTAATCGGCGACGACGTAGACCAGATAGCCACAGCACTTCAAGAAGCACTGCAGAGAAAACCGAAATTCATAATCACCACCGGAGGGTTAGGACCGACATTCGATGATAAGACCCTTGAAGGCATAGCTAAAGCCCTGAACCGCAACCTCGAAACAAACCAGAAAGCGCTAAAAATGATAGAGGAAAAATACCGAAGCTACGTCCAAGAGGGAAAACTGGAAAAGTTCGAGCTAACCAAGCACCGCGTAAAAATGGCGAAACTACCAGAAAAAAGCGAACCCTTGCCAAACCCTGTTGGAACAGCGCCAGGAGTGCTCACACACAAAGAAGAAACAAAGATAATAGCTTTGCCCGGAGTCCCGGCGGAAATGAAAGCCATATTCGAAGAATCAGTCGCCCCGATACTAAAAAAGGAAGCCCGGGGCATAGCCTTCTTCGAAATGAGCGTAAACGTGGAAGACATAGTGGAATCGGAAATCGCTCCTTTGATAGATAAAACCATGCACGATAACCCCTACGTTTACATCAAATCGCATCCAAAAGGAGCAGAGAAAACACCGCGAATAGAACTCCACCTCTCCACAACAGCCAAAGACTCAACCACCGCAAAAAAACGCATAACAAAAACTTTAATACAAATCTCCGAGCTCATACGACAAAAAGGCGGAAAAGTAAAAATTCCAAAAACCCCAAAATAAACGGGTTCTCGCCATCAAAGGTTCACTAAAGGTAAAAGTTCGTTATGAACCATGGATAAAAACTAAAATACCACCAACGGTATGTTTGAACCAGAAAACGATTTTAGTAAGAAAGGGTTATAGTTAGCAAAACTCGACCGGACGGTGAAGCGCGATGTTTATTATTTTTGTGATTGGCACGGCGGGCTCTGGAAAGTCTCTGCTCACTTCGGCTTTTGCTGAATGGCTTAGGCTGGCTAAACAGGACGTTGCGATAGTTAGCTTAGACCCGGGAGCGGTTAGGCTGCCTTACACTCCGGATGTTGATATACGGGATTATATTCGAATAGAAGATGTCATGGAGGAATATCATCTAGGTCCGAACGGCGCTTTAATCTTGGCTGCTGACTTGATTGCAGACGAGGCTGGAAGCATTTCCAGCGAGATTGAAGATTTGAATCCCGACGTGGTTCTAGTTGATACTCCAGGGCAGATGGAGCTCTTCGCTTTTAGAGCAAGCGGACCATACATTGTTCACGAGTTAGCTCCTCGGGAACCTAAGGCGTTGATTTACCTTTTTGATTCCGTTTTCTGTTCGAACCCGCTGGGCTATGTTTCGAACCTTTTCTTGTCCGCAGCGGTTTATCACAGGTTTTTTGTCCCACAAGTTCATGTGCTGTCTAAGTGCGACCTTATTTCGCCGGAAGACGTGCACCGTATTGTGGACTGGTCGGCTAAGCCAAAGGTTTTGGAGCAATCGATAGAAGAGAAGCTTGAAGACGCGAAGCGTTTGCTCAGTCGGAACATGATGCGCGCCATATACCAGCTTGGACTCCGTTTTCTGTTGATTCCAGTTTCAGCGAAAACCAATGAAGGAATGATAAACTTAAACACGGCTTTAGAACGGATTTTAGCTGGCGGAGACAAATACACCTATTAACCCTTAGCAGTCG